>NZ_BAAGVX010000031.1:488-70819 GCF_054780655.1 Marinomonas epiphytica | reverse complement strand
AGAACTAAGCTTGCAGCTTCAAGTTTGAATTCTGGAGTGAATGATCGACGTTTCTTTTTCATTGGACACCTCTGTTGTGGCAAGCTTACCATTTATTTGGGTGTCCGGGATTATTGAACCACTACACTTTGGCAATTGTTGCGCTTCGAGTCTTAATCGCAGCGCTTTTACTAACCCTGTTCATGTATGCAAAGGGGTTGCGTTTGCCTAAGGAGCCCTTGGCCTGGGGCGTCTTTTTACTGCTGGGTATTATGGGTAACTTATTGCCATTTTTTCTGATCTCTTCTGGCCAGAAAGACGTCAGCTCTGGTATTACAGGGTTATTAATGGCATTTATGCCCCTGGCGACAATGGTGTTAGCCCATTACTTTGTGGCTGGCGAAAACCTCAATCGCTTTAAAGTGTTCGGTTTTGTGCTCGGAATTACGGGCGTGCTAGTGGTACTTTGGCCATCCCTAGCGGGCGCTCACAGTAACTTGCTAGGCGGCTTCTTAATTTTGCTTGCTACATTAAGTTATGCGGCGAATGCCATTTTAGCGAAGCGACTGCCCTCCTATAACCCTGTCGTGACCGCAGCTGGCGTCATGATTATTGCCAGCACTGCGATTGTCCCCTTGTGGTTATGGCAGGACCTACCATGGCAACTCAGTTACTCTGCCCAAGCAACAGCATCTATGTTATGGCTAGGCATTGGCCCAACGGCATTGGCTACTATTTTACTGTTTGCGGTCATCAGTACGGCAGGGCCTTCTTTTCTTTCCTACATTAATTATGTGATTCCTATCGTTGCCTATTTTACAGGAGCACTACTTTTAGGTGAGGCAATTGAATGGCACAGCCTAGGGGCCATGTTATTAATTATTTTCGGAATCGCATTAACACGCAAACGGGTCTCGCCCTAAAGGCTCACAGTAACTCTTCTTGCTCTTTAAAACTTCTCATGCGCTAAATACAAAAAAGGCGCTGTGCAAAAGCACAGCGCCTTTTTTCATGGATACGTTATAAGTGATTTTCACCAATAACGATACATAGAGGCTGATTTACATCATGCTGCCACTTAACTTGCAAATAACTGTTTATAAAGCAATTAAATGACGAATGACTTATCAGTACCCTTACTTATACCCACACTTACCCAAACTCAAAAGAATATTTCCATATCTTCGAAATACCCTGGGAGGTTTCTTTCGCGTATTTTTCACTGAATGGGTAGAGTACCGAAACATTTTTGTCATCATATTCAGTCAAAAAAACGAGCCCCATACCCAACACTTGAGGTTTAGTTGATAGTGGACACAGATAAATATGTTCGTACTTATCTAAACAATCATTCGCTTTTATATAACTTGATATTGCATTTGCCGTTTCAAATGGGTCTGAAGCCGGGGAAAATATAGGCTCCATAAGGTCAGCAGAACCAAAAGGTTCTTCTACAGCTATGGTTCTCAATATGCTTTCTTGGTACATATCTGCGCTTAAAGAAGGGAAACCAAGTAATGGTACGATAACTGAATTTTCATACTGTTGGCATACATTGGAGATCAACTGACTGTCATAACCACACGATATAATCAGTAGATCTTTTTTCTGCGTTTGAGAGCTAGAGCCTTGATAACCTATAACTTGTCTAGTTTCGTAGAGAGAACCCTCAGAAAACTTCGTATTCTCTTTCTTTGAATAATGACCCGGCTCGCAGTACAGTACATCCACCTGCTGAAAGCCATTTTTCTTGAAGTAAGCAAGTAAAAACAAAAGTTGAGCTCGCATAAAACCAGTAGCATCAATACAAATCCGACGAGTTTTATACTCTTCGATGGACAATTGTTGAATTATTGGTAGTAATTGCTGGGCTTCTGAACCACTTTCTACAGAAATCATTGAGCTACCTGTAGGAAGTTCACTCTCTTCAAAGTCATACTCAGGGAACACCAACCAACATTTAATATCAGCTTCAACTTTCTCGAAAACAGTACTCAATCGGTCACTCAAGTTAAACGCCGAGATAAATAGATCCCACCTATCCCAATCATCAGTTAGATCAAGCTCATCTTTGTAATACATGTAATAGTTCATTTAAAACTCCAGTCCCACCTGAATCGAGTGTTCTTCAATACCAAAAGGAGCATTTCGAGACTGTTCAAACTTAGCAACTAAGGCTTCATATTCAGTTTTTTTCTCAGGATCTACCAAATACTCAAAGTCATTTGCAGTGAATGATAAAGCCCCTCTACGGCTAAGAGGCAAACCCCACTTAGGGCACAGCAAGCTGTTAATATGATATTTGCTAATCAACGCTTGAGAGTTTTTATCTTGTCGGTCTTGCCCCTTCACTAATACACCAGTCAACTCTGCCCATAAAACTACATCTCGAGAATCTTGGGATAACTTAGTTGTATCGATAGTAAAGGACGAAGCAGAACACTCTACAGGCTTATCTGCATACATCTCGATACGGAGTAGCTCACATATATTATGTAAAAAGTAAGACACTTGGTTGCCAAGCTTACCTTCACATCCACATTCGCTATGGAACCAATTAGAGGCTTCTAGTAATGCAATGCGTTGAGATTTAATGGAAATTAGACTATTGACAGAAAAAGGTGTTCTACCTTCAAACACTTCTGTTTTATAGATATTTCTTAGCACCGTTAAGATATGCCTTGGGAAACCTGTTGTTGCTCTAAAAAGATTATCTATTCCCAAGTATTGATCCAAATTATTTTGGTGCTTAATTCTCAATGATTTTGCTATATAGTTATTCTTGTAATAGCTAATTTTCTTTGCAATAGGCGATGACTTATCTGAAGAATCTGAAAAAAAACTTTCAGCATCCAACTTTAATTTTTCAGAGTTTTCAATAAGGTCTTTGACTCTAACCTTATTACTAGACCAATGCTGAGAAAATAAATGTATTAGTGTTGACTCGATTAATTCAGATTTATTAAAAGAAATATTTTCAATTATTCTATCTATATCATCTTTTGGGATCTTTGTACTTTTTATACTCTTTTTAAAATTTTTTATTTTTTTAGACAAATATTCTTGAGGAACATCTTTATTATAATCAATTTCAGAATATTCTGGAATCTCAAAAAATGATTTAAGGTATTCTTTCTTAACTGAAAGGGAGCTTTCAATTATATTTAAATGCCCCTTATCACTTGAAATAAATTTCGCCTTACTCAACCTATTCAAAATAAGATTTACCGCAAAACCTTCATAATTTGAAGCCTCACTTAAAAGATCATCAAGCTTAACAATTTCATACTCATGGCCTTCCCTGTTTTTTTCACCAGCTCCTAGGGTTTTAAAGGTTTTTATACCATATCCCCGAGCACCAATACGGAATGAACAAGGCAGTTTTTTCTCTCGCAACAAAGTATTTATATATACTTGCTGAGAGTAACTAATATTTTCTAGCTCATCAATAATATAAAGGAAAGTAACATCTTTAAAATAATGACTGTATTCAGAAATTAACTTAGGAATGCCAAAAATCAAAGACCCTCTTGCTGCCAGTACATTAACCTCAATATCTTCGACAAAGAAAGCATTACTAACAGCATAATCTACCTCTTTGGACAAAGTAAGTATTAAATCTTTTAAACCTTCTAGTGTTTTAATATTATTAAATAGCTCATTTTCACCAGAGAATAAACCTAAAACACTAGAACAAAATTCACCTTGCCTATAAAAAACTTGCTCTTTATTGTTTATATCTATTAAAGATTGAATGACTAAACCTGCACACCAAAGTTCATATGAGTATTGAAACAGGGCATTCTTCTTTTCTTCTTGAAATGGTAAGCTTTCAAAACGCTCTCCATTCAGTCCGCTAGCTTGGAAATACACTCCAAAGTATCCATTTTCCTTTATGCCTTCTAAGATAGAGCTTTTGTTTCTAATGCTTTGAGAGTTATGGGAAAAGTACCTCATCAAGTGAGTTTTGCCACTGCCTTTCCCCCCTATTATAAACTGGGAAACTTTGTGAGTAGGGCAGAAAACATCAAGAAAACCACCTTGAGGATTATCTACCCATTGTTCATTAATTTCACGATCATTTAAGTCATTAGCCTTAATGGTAGTAAACGGGTTTCTTTCTAATAAATCCATTTTATCCTCACTAATTATACTTAAAGCCAATATTTTTTATGGTAACGTTTGAAGAGAGGCTCCCAGTTTTTTTCTCCCCATATGATTGGAAGAGTGTTGTCTGGTGTATTATGTGTAAATCCAAGTAATAGTTGACTTCCCTTATAGCCTAAACAATGCTGTTCTCCAAATAAAATAATACCATATTTCTCACAAAACGATTTGGCAAACTCTTGGGAGATAGGAAGATGCTCTTCATTTCTAAATTGCCTTGCCGAATCAGAAAAACATTTAAAGGTTTCATCTAACTCAAAAATACAATCAACCAAATCAAAATCACTTTCTCTTCTTATATTCTCCATACCCTCTACTGTCGAGAACAAAGTAAAATAGTAAACCTCAATATTAGGATCAAGAGATTTCATTTCCGATACTAATTTTTTAGAATATTGAATGGCTTGAGTACCACTTCCACATACATCATCAAGTAAAATATACCTTTTAACTTCAGGTTTATTCAGTCTCAGGGATACATTACCATCTCCATCACGATCGAAAGACAGTATCTCATGACTATGCATAAAGTTTTCTTTACCTAATTCATTTTCCTGCCTAAAAAAATAAAGAAGGTGGGTTCCACTTTCAGAAGGATTTCCCATACCTAAAAATCTAGTCGCTTTCAGCTCTTGTGATATCTCAGACTCTATTACAGAAAATTCTTTCACATTACCATTTCTCTTCCTCACACTTTGAATAAGAGGTTTGAAAAATTTATCTCTGTATAGAGACTTCAACAGCTCCCTAATCTCTCGAGCACCAAAATACATGAAGTTACTTAGCAGATACATCGCATGCGTTTGCTCACACTCTGCCCCCTCTTTCGATGACTCAAAATTATTCAACCAACGTGAGAGATTTCCTCGATTAACTTTACTTTCCCATAAACTTTGAGAAAGTCGCATAATCTTTATATCGAGCATCTCTTTAAAATTAAATTCATTCATTTCTTAAAAACCAGTATCCATTCAGAATTTATAATACTTGCTGTTTTATTTCTCTTCGTCATTAAGCCTCGAGAATGAATATCATCAACTAAAACTAGCTCTGTAGAAAAACCTAACCTTTCAGCCAATAATCTTATATATTTTTGAGTTTCAAACTTTCTGCCACAAACCTCATTATTGCCAATCACAATAACACAATACTTGTCTTTTTTTAAAACTCGATACATCTCAGAGATTGCACTTTCCATCTCCTTTAAATAATTACTGTTTATATGAGCCCTAAGAGGATTCTCTTTCTCCACCTCATCAAAAAAAGTATCAATATCGGCCAAACCAAACCTTATAGATTCGACATACTCTGACTTACTATAATGCTCTCTTCCAATGTTTAGCTTCTCATAGTCTCTTAAGCTTTTTTCTTCACACATGCCAAGCCAGCCCAAGCTCAATGAAGACGAGCGAATATATTTCTGAGCACCAGCATAAGGTGGAGAGGTCACAATAAAATCAACGCTATTTGGTTCCAGAAGTTCAGCACTGTTGTCTAAGCTTTTAGTTATTCTTCTAGCGTCTTCTGAAACAACGTTAGCCGTAACATCATAACTAGAAACCTTTTCAAGCAACGATATTCTGTTTATATTTTTATCTACCTGATTACCAAATAAGCTTATCACATCAATATTTTTCAACTCCAAAAGCTTGTTTGACATCCGATCCTTTATATCAATATTTACATACTTCTCTGGCTTAATTTTTACTGGCACGCTCAAGTTAGGATCTGCGTAACTGACTTTTTTAACAATGCTCGAAAAAGTTGCCAAAAAGAACTCCAGCTCCTCCCCTGTGCAGATTTCATTAATAGAGCGATACAATTGGGACAATTGCTTGATTGTGCTCTTAGAGAACCAGTGTTCTATATTAATAACATTAAGCGGAACAACCTTTCTAAGCCTCTTAGCTTTGAGCATTATGGAAGCTTTGGTTCTATGTAGTTTCTTAGCTTCCAACCTCGTAGTTTTTACCCTAGCTATCAGTCTTGCAAGTGGGTTAGCATCGCACCCAATTGCGCTATGACCAGCAAGTAGCGATTCTAGAAGAACTGTTCCTGAGCCACAAAAAGGGTCTAGAACCAAACTCTTACTCTCAGGTAGTAGTATCTCTGAGTTAAGAAAGAATATAGGAATATGTTTAATTAGCTTAGCAGGGTAACTATGAATATAGTGAGTATAGGAATCTGAATAGGGAACCCAATCGACTAGATCTCTAAAATTAACTTCAATAGGTTTCTTTGCTACTTCGTATGCAGAAAAGAACTTTGCCAACTCTTGGTCAACCCTATAGCTCTTGAGTTCACTAGAGCTCATAAAACCATTGTTGATCAGTTCTGATGCTTGATGAGTTTGTATCGTCATTAAAAGTTAGGCCACTATTAGTCAATTGGAGAAACTATGGTTTATTTATCAAGGTAAAGCATCTGAGCATTACCACAAAACAAAGTAAAACAACATTGTATCACGCACATGGGCGTATTGAATGCCCTACCAATCAATCTGACAAACATCGCTTTAAGTCATTTTTACTGGCTATTCAAATTCATGCGCTTGCCCATTGTGTACCTGGCATGAATTCAAGCGTCCCAGATGTTCTATTGCCATAACCGTATTCCTGTCAGCACTTATACACTTGAATAGAGTAACAAGGCGCTGTTGAGCAATGCCATTTTGATGAAAAGCATCTGTCTCAGACAACAGTTCCAATTCCTTTTCATCTATAAACCAATGACATAAATCCTTATGCCTACTACCTGCCTCATAAGTATTTGTTCTATCCATTCCAGCAGTCCAGTACACATAAACATTGCCGCCTACAGTCGTTCCTTGACTAGCAATACAAAAAAGGCGCTATACCAAAGCACAGCGCCTTTCCATGGATGCGTTATAAGTGATCTTTCACCCATAACAATACATAGAGGCTGATTTACATCATGCCGCCCATGCCACCCATTCCACCCATGCCGCCCATATCAGGCATAGCAGGAGCATCTTCTTTAGGAAGATCTGCAACCATAGCTTCTGTGGTGATCATAAGACCCGCAACAGACGCTGCTGCTTGCAGAGCAGAACGAGTTACTTTAGCTGGATCAAGAATACCCATGTCTAGCATGTCGCCGTATTCACCAGATGCAGCGTTGTAACCGTAGTTACCTTCACCTTGTTTTACTTTGTCTACTACAACAGACGCTTCATCACCTGCGTTAGATACGATCTGACGCATTGGTGCTTCCATTGCACGTAGAGCCAAGGCAATACCTACGTTTTGGTCTTCGTTATCTGCAGTCAATTCGTTTACTTTAGTTAAAGCGCGAACTAGAGCAACACCACCACCTGCTACAACACCTTCTTCTACGGCTGCACGAGTTGCGTGTAGAGCATCGTCAACACGAGCTTTCTTCTCTTTCATTGCGACTTCTGTTGCTGCACCGATTTTAATAACCGCAACACCACCAGCTAGTTTAGCAACACGCTCTTGTAGCTTCTCTTTGTCGTACTCTGAAGAAGAGTTCGCAATTTCAGCGCGGATCTGTTCAACGCGACCAGCGATGTTTGTAGCATCACCCGCTCCGTCAACGATTGTCGTACTTTCTTTCGTTAGAGTAACGCGTTTCGCCGTACCTAACTGCTCAAGGGTTGTTGCCTCAAGGTTTAGGCCTACTTCTTCAGAAATAACTGTCGCACCCGTTAGGATCGCGATGTCTTCAAGCATGGCTTTACGGCGATCACCAAAACCAGGCGCTTTTGTTGCTGCAACTTTTACGATGCCGCGCATGCTGTTTACTACTAGAGTAGCCAGCGCTTCACCTTCTACGTCTTCTGCAATGATAAGCAGTGGGCGAGAAGCTTTCGCTACGCCTTCAAGTACTGGTAGTAGGTCACGGATGTTAGAGATTTTTTTATCAACCAACAAAATGAATGGGTTTTCAAGTTCAGCACTCATTGTTTCTTGGTTGTTGATGAAGTAAGGAGATAGGTAACCACGGTCGAATTGCATACCTTCTACTACGTCTAGCTCGTCATCAAAACCAGAACCTTCTTCAACGGTAATAACGCCTTCTTTACCTACACGCTCCATTGCTTCAGCAATGATTTTACCAACAGAAGCATCAGAGTTTGCAGAGATCGTACCCACTTGCTCAACAGAACGAGTGTCTGCACAAGGAGTCGACAAGGCAGCCACTTCTTTTACTACTGCTTCTGTTGCTTTATCGATACCGCGCTTAAGATCCATAGGGTTACGGCCAGCAGCAACAGCTTTCAAGCCTTCCGTTACGATTGCTTGAGCAAGAACGGTTGCAGTTGTTGTGCCGTCACCCGCTACGTCGTTTGCTTGTGACGCAACTTCTTTAACCATTTGTGCGCCCATGTTTTCGAACTTATCTTCTAGCTCGATTTCTTTTGCTACAGACACACCATCTTTGGTCACTAGAGGCGCACCAAAAGATTTTTCAATTACAACGTTACGACCTTTTGGCCCCAAAGTTACTTTAACTGCATCAGCCAACACATTCACACCAGAAAGCATTTTCTGACGTGCACTATCACTAAACTTAACTTCTTTAGCTGCCATTTTATTAATACCTTAAACTGTTTTAAATTCGATTTTTGAATAGTGGCTTAAGCTTTCTTAGGCTTCTATTACGCCGTAGATTTCGTCTTCTTTCATAATAAGAAGCTCTTCACCATTCAATTTAACTGTTTGGCCGGAGTATTGACCAAACAATACAGTGTCACCAACACTAACAGCTAGCGCTTGTACGTCGCCGTTAGATTGAATACGGCCAGTGCCAACAGCCAAAACCTCGCCTTGTGTAGGCTTTTCTGTCGCAGATCCAGGCAGTACGATACCAGAAGCTGTTGTTGTTTCTTCCTCTTTACGTCGAACAACAACGCGATCATGCAAAGGACGGATATTCATTGATTTTTCTCTCCGATTAAAACAATACCAGGACTCCCCTGGCGGGATTACTTCTCACCACAGTGAGAATCTTTATCGACTACTTAAATAAGGTTAGCCAGTTGCTTTTCAACCCCCGGCAAAGAATTTTTTTTCATTTTATTTACTAAATTCTCTTAGGAAAAAGAGCAGCTACTTTTTATAAATCAACAACCTATTTGTATGACAAAAATTCATTTGAGACACAAAAAAAGGGGCCCCTGCCCCTTACTCAAGTTTCATTATCCTAATCACTTTTTATCTATATAATCTTGCTCTTCTTTTACGAATTCACCTTCGAAAACATCCCCTTGCTGACGGCCACCAGCTTGCCAGCTTCGGCCTTTGGGCATTACTCTGCTAAGAAGCTTTACCACAACGCCGACTGCAAATAATTTGCGTAACGGCGGTACAAGAAACAGCGCCCCTAGAGCATCTGTTACAAAACCTGGAATTAATAAACACAGGCCAGCAAACAGTAGCATAACCCCTTCTGCCATTTCAGCAGCCGGCAACTGCCCCTGTTGGATTTTCATTTGAGCCTTTTGCGAGGTCTCTAACCCTTGCTTACGAATCAGTCCAACACCTACAATAGCCGTTAGAAAAACCATCGCTATGGTTGGCAAACTACCAATTTCACTTCCTACTTGAATGAGCACCGTCATTTCAACGATAGGAACGAGAATAAATAATAATAGAGCAAATCTCATGCTTACCTTCTTTTTCATTAGTTCAAATTAATATTTAAGGGCTGTTTGTGAGTAATCAAGCAATGAATGACTTTAAATCGCAAGTGTTTCACATTCTAAGCGAAACCTTGACAGGACAAACCATAAGTTATGGGCAACTCGCCGCCCAAGCGGGCTTTCCTGGTTATGCCAGACAAGTTGGACATTTAATGAAGTCTCTCCCTAAAGAGACGAAGTTGCCTTGGCATAGAGTCGTTAATGCTCAACAGCGCATTAGCTTTGCAGAAAACACAGATGGATACCTTAGGCAAAAAGAAGCCCTTGAGGCAGAAGGCTGGATAATCGTAGGACAAAAGTTATTGAACAATGAGAGCTGAGTCTGCCGCACATTACAGTGCGACAGACCTATGAGTGCTAATCTCTAAAATTCGTAAACTGCACCGGTTGCTTAAGATCAGCAGCACGCAACATAGACATCACTTGTTGCAGATCATCGCGCTTTTTACCTGTCACGCGCAATTGGTCGCCCTGAATTTGCGCCTGCACTTTGATTTTCGTTTCTTTGATCAATTTAACAATGCGCTTCGCTTCATCCGTTTCCAAGCCTTCTTTCATCTTAATAGCTTGCTGAGCACGCATATTCCCTTGAACCACGTCTTCTTTTTCTAAACTTTTTAAATCTATGCCACGTTTAACCAGTTTTTGATTTAGAATGTCGGACATTTGGCGAAGCTGGGGTTCGGCCTCAGCTTCCATAACAACGGTTTTGTCTTTGATTTCAAACGTGGCTGTCACACCTTTGAAATCATAACGAGTTGTAATTTCTCTGTTTGCTTGATCGACAGCGTTAGTAACTTCATGCCAGTCAAGCTCAGATACGACATCAAATGAAGGCATATAATGCTCCTTATAAATGAATATGGAATTTGGCGGCATAATAACAGGGAACTCGATTAAATACCTAATGGAAATACCAATATGAAATTGAAACCTTGGCTAATAGTGGGTGCTGGCGCAATTGGTTTATTATGGGCGAGCCGCTTAAGTAAACTGGGTTATCCTGTTCATCTTGTATACCGCAGCGAGTCGCCAGGGGCTTTTTTAACATTAGAAAGCCATTCACCAAGCGATGCAGAGCCCTCTTCTGAACAATTTAGCATCCAAAGCTTTACCCATACAGAACTGGACAAAAAGTACGGCAAAGTGCTGCTCTGCACAAAATCTTATGATTTGGTAGCGGCTTATTTAAGTGTCAAGCCGCACATTAAAAAGAAGGCCATGGTGGCCTGTTTGTGTAATGGCCTCGGTGCCCAACAAGCTCTCTTTGAGCAGCTTGGCCCTAAGCAGACATTATGGGTCGGAGTGACCAGCGAAGGGGCTCTAAAGCTTGCAAGTAACCAGGTTAAGCACACTGGCGAAGGCGACACCTACTTTGGGTTATGGGACGACAGCCGCCATATCAAGGCGTTTCCGATCGAGCACTATATAATCCATAACATTCATCAAAAGCTGATCGAGAAACTGGCAGTTAATGCTATTATCAACCCCATTACCGGTGCTTTTAGAGTACAAAACGGCGATTTACTTGAGCAAGAGTTTACTCAATTAAAACAACATGCCCTCGAAGAACTCGCTCGATTGTTTTCCCACCCTGGCTTCTCTTATTACGCTTACAGTCAGCACCTTAATTTAGACACCTTAACCCACCGAGTGAACACGGTCGCTCAGCTGACTCGCTTAAACCGTTCATCCATGCACGAAGACTTACGGTTAAACCGAAAAACTGAGGTAGATTATATTTGTGGTTTTCTGATTGAGAACAGCCCCATTGAACTCCCTTACCAGTCGCTTTTATTGAAAGCCATACTTGCGCAAACCGAAGAGCAAAGAGAACAGGCACAAAAAAAGCTACTAAGCATCACTTAGTAGCTTTTGCATCGTCGTTGAAATAACTTTGTTTTAACGCTTGGTAATCTTTTCTTTAGTCAGGCTGATCTTTTTGTCTTTATAGAGCGCCCCAAGGGCTTTCTTATAAGTCGCCTTGCTGACTTTAAAGACGGCATAAATGGCATCCGGTGAAGCCTTGTCCGTCAATGGCGATTCACCACCATTTTTCTCTAAATGGGCCAAAATATCGTCTAAAATATTTTTCACTTTTTTATAGCCTACTTCTTGTAAGCTCAAGTCTATTTTACCATCTTCACGCATTTGCTTAATGTATGCCGTGGTCACTTCACCTTTACGAAGGGGACGAAATGCGTCGTCGAAAAACAACACCCCCCAGAAACGATGATCAATAACACACTTAAAGCCTATGTTGGTTTTGTCTCCAACAATAATCGAGACCTTATCACCGACACGATACGGGGCTTCTTCTCGGTTTAGCAGAGGGTCAACCTTGGTTGTTGCCACAATGCGGTTAGTGTGTTGATCTAGGTAAGCAAATAAAAGATGTGTTTCCCCTTCTTCAACTCTGTTTTTTTGCTGGCTAAAAGGAACAAGCAAATCTTTTGGCAGCCCCCAATCGAAGAAGGCCCCCACCTGATTCACAGCGACTGCTTTTAAAGCTGCGAACTGACCTACTTGAACTTTCGGTATTTCCGTTGTAGCAATCAGTTTATCTTCTGAGTCTAAATAAATGACAACCTCTAAGACATCGCCTACTTTTGTTCCTTTTGCTACATAACGCTTAGGAAGCAAAATTTCCCCTAGGGCTTCGCCATCAAGAAACACACCAAAGTCTTTCTCTTTTACCACTTTTAAACTATTTAAACGCCCTATTTGAACGGCCATTTTCACTCCAATTTAGATTCTCACCGCACTATACTGACTTATAATGACAGTTCAAGATGTTTTGCTAAAACCCTCAATTAACTCTCTTTTGCTTGCATACAAGCGACAAATTTCTGTTCAAGCTCGGCATTACCTAAAGCCTGCATTTTTTCAATGTTATCTTCAGGAATGCGTGATGTATCCCCATAAAACTCAATGGCCTTGTCTAAACTAGACTCTCTAAGTAAATGCAGCATAGGGTAAGGAGAGCGATTGGTGTAGTTTGATTCGTCTTCTGGCTCAGCACCTGCAAAGCAGTAATTTGGATGAAATGTCGCTACTTGATAAACGCCTTCACAACCTTGGTCGTACATTAGGTTTTCTGCGGTATCAACGAAGTCTAGATAACGATGAAAATCATTCAATAGGGTTGGAAAAACCAATAAGGTAGTTTCTGTTTCAGAATGCTGGTCTAACCACTCTATCTCTGTCATCAACTCTTGTAGAGCAACGTCTATTTTTTTAGATCGCAACACCACAATACGAACAGATTCGCGTTCCACCTCACGCTTAGCAAACGGACAAACATTGAGCTTAATAATAAATTCATTCACCCATTTCATGGTTTGGGCAGTCACCAGATCATCTGTTAAGTTCATGATTATCTTCTTATTATCAATATTGTATTTATTGTAGAACAAAGAACAGAAAGGGTCTAACAGACATAAAAAAGCCAATCATATGATTGGCTTGTTGAAATGCTCAGTTCGCTCATTCAATGGCGTACTCTAATGATTTAAAATGCACTTCACTGGTGCCATTTTTAAATTGGTTATAGACACCCGCTTTGAAGTAGCTGAATTGCTTCTTCCAGTAGCTGATGTCATGATTCACCAAGGTTTCACCATCCACCTTAATCTCAAGCGCTGACCCACCTACTATAATATCGAAATGGCTATAGCCACCAGCTTTCACTGCCCCCAAATCCAGCTTTAAATACGCATTTTTACATTCGGGAGTACCTTTATTACCACTCTTAGAGCCACAATTCACTGCATTGTTTTTAATGATAGCCCAATAATGATCTTGTTTAGAGCTGCGCTCCCCTTCATACACAATTCTTAGCAATGGGTGTGGAATATAGCCAGCACCACTGTGACCTCGCTCACTTGTACCATCACCACTATTGTGGACCTGCAAGAAGGTCATTGCATCATTCTTTTTATCGCTATTTTCTATGGCCGCACGAGGATTGACTGGCTTAATAGTTGCGCTCAATCTATAGCGAGTATCAGCTAGTGAAGTGTCAAAATTGTCCAACACGCGAATTTCACTACGATTTTTATATCCTTTCATAGTAAACACCAAATCTTCAGTCTGGGGGTCTACATAAAAATGCTCATTAACAATACCCGAAAAGTCGCTATCAAGAGCCAGGTCTTTTTTGTTCCCTGTTTTACCTTCCGGTGATGACAATTGAAGCTTGGACTCGGCCAATACGGACTGAAACTTCTTCACATCTGCAGGCGTTGTAACCTGTTCTACGGCAAAAGTAGAGAGGGAAATGAACGCGGATGCCAGTAGGCCCACGGCTTTTAAATAAACTGAGTGTGACATAAATACATTATTCCTATTTATTATTATTGGAGTCCTTATAATAATACTATTGTATTACAATTCAATAATCTATTTGTAACTTCAGATTACATTTAACTAAAGTAGGGGAAAACATAGGGCAGAAGCTTTCGTTGTCGTACCCATACGAAACAAGGTATTATTGCTGCGCTCTTATGAACATGGGAGCAAATGAAGATGGTACCTTGATGACCATTTCTTTTTTTCCGCAATAGAGAGATATCATGTCATTTGACGAATTAGATTTGGATTTCACCATAGAACAGGCCATTAAAGAACTTGGCTTTATTACAGCAACTGAAATTCAACAACAAGCCATCCCTGCTATTTTAGATGGCTCTGATGTCTTGGCCACGGCGCCAACTGGCACAGGTAAAACCATCGCATTCTGTGCCCCAGCGATACAACACATTCTAGATCGCGATGAAGCATCCACAACAGCCCCCAAAGTACTGATTCTTGCTCCTAGCCGCGAGCTGGCTAGGCAAACTTTTAGAGTCATTGTTGAGCTCACTCGCCATACTCGCATTCAATCTCAACTCATCATTGGGGGCACCCCTTATGGTATGCAACAGCAGCAATTAAGCGAGCCATGTGACATTTTAGTCGCCACTCCGGGTCGTTTAGTTGAGCTGGATGAAAAACAGTGGCTCGATCTTACCGATGTCACCTATTTTGTCATCGACGAAGCAGATCGCATGTTAGATATGGGCTTTTCTAACGCCATTAACCACATTGCTAAAGAGCTCATTACGACTCATCAAACTATGATGTTTTCTGCGACGTTAGAAGGCGAGAAAATGGGTCGCTTTGCGGCCAAGTTACTAGACCCTGAAGCCATTAATATTCGGCTTGGGGATTCCTCTCGTACTGTTCCGCTACAAATTAGCCAGGTAGCTTATCGTGTTGATAGTGACGAGCATAAGCTTGATTTTGTAAAACACCTTCTAAACCAAGATCGCATGAAGCAAGCGGTATTGTTTGTATCGAATCGTGAGCATGTCGATGTGTGGGTGCAGGCCATTCGCAAACTTGGCTTTATGTGTGATGGCTTACACGGTGAAATGAAACAAGGCGACCGTAGTGAACACATGAAGCAAATGAAACGCGGACGCTTGCAGGTCTTAGTCGCCACCGACGTAGCAGCTCGTGGTATTGACCTGCCAGAAATAAACACTGTGATTAACCTGCGCTTACCACGTAAAGCCGACACCTATATTCACCGAGCGGGACGCGCTTCTCGTGAAGGTGAGCCGGGCCTGTGTGTATCACTTATTGACATTAACGACCTGCCAATGATTGAGAAAATTCAACGCTTTATGCAAACCAACATTAAGTTTGGCCGCGTTGAAGGTTTAGAGCCCAAGACTAAAGTACGCTCCCGTCCAATTAGAAAGAAAAAGAAAAAAGCCGCTAAATGAAGTCCCCCCCCTAATAGTTGGATATTCCGATTTCCAGAGGCGGAGAAATCACAAAATATCAGCGGGAAGCCTTTAGATGCCATCAATTTAGTGCGCAATTAAGCCAAGCTTAATGACATCTAACAGTAGCCCGCTTGATGAATAAAGAAGCCGATGAAGTATTTTTTGTTTCCTTAAATCCTGTTTCTAACAAGGAAGAAAACGCCAGCCTGATTAAAGGCAAACTGGCTAAAGGGAGAAAAACAGTTAAATGGGATTAATTAGGTATCACTTTCACCTGAAAAGTGCGCAAACACTTCTTCACCTGTCATGTTATAAGTCTTGTTCTTGAACTCATAATAGTCGGGCTTTTCATCAATAAAGATCTGGTGACTGAATGTGAACTCTAAACTCTCGTCCAGTAACCCTACTGGGAAATGATATTGCTCTGCGGGCGCTAGATAATAAAACAAGCTAGTACCACATTTATTACAAAAGCCGCGCTGAGCCCATTCCGAAGACGCATAGCGTGAGACAAACGACTCGCCAGTGATGTTTTTCAGTTTGCCACTGTCTATCGCCATCATGGGACTACCGAGCCATTTTCGACACATACTACAATGACAAACAGCCATTTCAAGATCAGAGCTAGACAATTCAATATCGAATGTTACAGAGCCACATAGGCAGCTTGCTTTGGTTTGCATAATTTATCTCTCCTGCACTTTTCGGTACGAGTTAACCTAATAAAACACGTAAAGCTAAATATAGTGGAGAGAATAGAACTGAGCGACCCCTTAATAATATTTCTAGGGAAAGCTTCTTACCAATATGTTCAACATTGGACTGAGAAGCCAGCCTCAAATAAAAAAGTTTTATCCACACGCTGAAGCCAGTGGACTTGTTCCTACCTTCCCTAGTTAAGAATTACTGGCTTTCTTTGGCTTAATCGCTTTATTTGATGCAGTGGCTTTTACAGCACCCGAAGCAGCAAGACTCATTAAGCGCCGAAACCTTGGGCACTCTAAATGACTGGGGGCAGTACAAGCCGCCGCATGTTTAAGCCCATCGCGCATGGCAGTTAACTGCTTAATAGTCGCGTCCAGTTCATCGGCTTTGTTTAGTAACAAATCACGATCAATACTTGGCTTACCTTGTGAACCTAATATTCTGGCAATTTCTTCCAGCGAGAACCCAGCCGCGCGCCCTAGCGCAATCAGCTCAAGGCGCTCAAAAACATTTGCCCCAAAAACTCGGCGTATGCCACGTCGGCCGATTGAATGAATTAAGCCCTTTTCTTCATAAAAACGCAGCGTTGAAGCAGGGACGCCAGATTGTTTGGCTACCTGAGATATTTCCATAACCACTCTTGACTTAAAGTTAACTTAAAGTTGTAACCTAGCACCCTATTGAAATTAACACCAGGTATGGAGCAGTCATGAGTAGCATAATTTTTACAATATTAATCGGTATTGGCGCCACCCTAGTAATGGACTTATGGTCTTTATTGAGAAACTCTCTCTTCGGCCTTCCTCCAACCAATTGGCGGTTGGTCGGGCGTTGGATCGCCTATATGAAAGCAGGGAAATTCCATCATAAAACGATAAAAGACGCTAAGCCTATTCACGGCGAACAACTGATTGGATGGTTGTCCCATTATGTCATCGGCATTGGCTATGCCGTGCTACTCATTGCCGTTTGCGGGCAACCTTGGATCAACAAGCCAACACTGGCACCAGCACTTATGCTGGGTATACTCACCGTTGTCGCACCCTTCTTTATTTTGCAGCCGGGTATGGGCGCTGGCATTGCCGCTTCACGAACACCTACCCCCAACTCAACAAGGTTACACAGCCTGATTAATCACGCAGTATTCGGCTTAGGACTGTTTCTTTCGGCACTGTTAGTGAAGTTATTTGTACTCTCCTAAAAAAGAAAAGCACGGGCTAAGATAGCAAGCGCACTGATAACTACCTAAAGGCTTTAACGAGAACACTTGCTAAAGCCTAATCAGCCCCGACTCTTTACATAATGGCTGAATTATATAAATTTAGAGTTATCGCCCTGCTCAATCAGCCAGCCGCTTACGGCTTAACGCTATGCCTAGAATGATTAACAGCATGGCCCCTAGGCTACGCCATTCAATCATCTCACCCAACAGAAGCGCGCCAGTAAAATACGCCACCACCGGAATCACATAATTAATGTAGGAGAGAAACGTTGGGCCTGCCGTACCTATCACGGCAAAGAGCAGAATAGTGGCAAGCGCTGTCGGCCCAACCCCTAACCACATCATGGAGACGCTGGCTTTTAAAGAATAACTCTGCTGCCAGGGTAACTCTTGCCACAGCCATAATGGCACGATCACCATAGTGGAAATGATCATCACACCTGCCGCTGTCACCACGGGGTTAAAGGAAGGTAAGCGTCTCGCCAAAATGGCATTTACCGCATAACTTAACGTGGCAAGTAGAATCAACAAACCACCAAGTAAGTTACTGTGGGCACCAGCTAGGGACGGCCAAAGCACAATCACTACCCCAGAAATACCGAGCATAAAGCCTAATACCTTAAAGCGATTAAGGCTTTCGCCTGACACAAAGTAATGAGCTAAAACCATGGTCGCTAGTGGCATAAACGCCATTAACAAGCCCGTAATACCTGAGCTTACATCCTTCTGGCCAGTGGAGATTAGAAAAAATGGCAACAGGTTACCCATAGTTCCTAGCAGTAAAAACACTCCCCAAGCCAACGGCTCCTTTGGCAAGCGCCACCCCTTGGCATACATGAAAAGCGTAAGAATAATCGCAGCAATCAAGACTCTAAGTGAGACAATCGCCAAAGGAGTAAAGCTTTGCAGTGAAACCGCGGTGAACATGAAAGATGTTCCCCACAAAAAAATCAGTAACAGCAAAAAAAACCAGTCTTTTAAAGTGGGTGTGTACTTGCCAGTCATGAGCGCTATCCATTTAACATGATAAACCAAGAGTTTAACCTATGAGCTAGCTAATAGTTGATCATTATAATGATTAGGTTGTATTAATTGCTTAAGATTGATTCTGCAACTAAAAGGCCTGAGTCCGATAGCATATCGTAATCAGGCCTAAGTTGTCGTTTAGAAATGAGCCCAACCTCATGGGGGCACTTTACAAATACGAGGCTATATAAAGCAAAAAGGTTTAAATAACTTCTCTTTCTACCAGCTCATCAAACTCTTCTTGTTGCTGACGTTCGCTAGCGCTTTCTACATCACTGGCATTTAAATGATGCTGACGCCCAGTATGTTTAGCTTTGTATTTCACCAGTTGTTTTTCTAACTTACCAACCAATAAGTCAACTGCTGGTTTTAATTGTTTATCTGTTTTTACCGTGGCAAAAAGTTCATGGCCAGGAATATGCACACTGGCTTCTACTATCAATTCATGAATGCCATGTTTCTCTGTATTTAAAATCACTTTGATGCTAGTAATTTGATTATTAATCCGCGCCAAACGATCCATTCTTTCTTTAACTAAAGCTTGAACTTCTTCACCAGACTGTACATGGTGACCGCTAATATTCAATGTATACATAGAAATTGTTCCTTATATTAAGTTCGGTTGTCGTTCTTATACTATGTGCAGGTCTCCTTTTGTTTTGCTTCTATTACTAATCTATGGACATTCGCAAAGGATTTCAACGCCTAAAGCGTAAATACTTGTTCACAATCATGAAATAAACTTGTCATGGCAATGCTGTATATGAAAAGGGTCACTACAAATAGACAAAATAATGGCAGATAAAATCAGACAATCCTTTGCTTAAAACATAATTTTAGGCAAAAAAAAACGCCAGCTAAGCTGGCGTTGTCTGCTCTGATTAAAAGACTAGTCTTCTAATAGAATACGTAGCATGCGGCGTAGAGGCTCAGCAGCCCCCCATAGTAGCTGGTCACCCACTGAGAAAGCACTGATGTACTCAGGCCCCATGTTCAGTTTACGAATGCGCCCTACTGGAATTTTCAGCGTACCTGTCGCAACAGTTGGTGTTAAACGTTCCATAGTAGCTTCTTTATCATTTGGTACCACATCAACCCACTGGTTATGCTCTGCTAGCATGCCTTCGATATCAGCAACAGGGATGTCTTTGTTTAACTTGATAGTAAACGCTTGGCTATGGCAGCGCATTGCACCAATACGCACACACAAACCGTCTACAGGGATCGCAATACCCGTGTTACCCAAAATTTTGTTGGTCTCTGCTTGAGCTTTCCACTCTTCACGGCTCTGGCCGTTATCAAGTTGCGAATCAATGTATGGGATTAAGCTCCCAGCCAATGGCACGCCAAACTGATCGACGGGCATGTTGCTTGAACGCATTTGCTCAGCCACTTTACGGTCTATATCCAAAATAGCACTAGCAGGGTCTGCTAGTTCGTTTGCAACCGTGCCATGAAGCATTCCCATTTGGGTAATCAGCTCTTTCATATGGCGCGCACCGCCACCAGAGGCCGCTTGGTAGGTCATGGACGTCATCCATTCAATGTGGCCTTTCTCGAACAAGCCACCTAACGCTAATAGCATCAGGCTCACGGTACAGTTACCACCGGCAAAGGTTTTAACGCCGTCTTTCAAGCCTTGTTTAATCACATCACGGTTCACAGGGTCCAGAACGATGATCGCGTCTTTCTCCATACGTAAAGAAGACGCAGCATCGATCCAGTAACCTTGCCAACCCGCTTGACGTAACTGAGGAAAAATCGACTTAGTATAATCACCGCCTTGGCAAGTAATAATAATATCCATCTTCTTAAGTGACTCAATATCCGTCGCATCTTGTAAAAGTGGAATATCTTTACCAATATCTGGGCCTTTTTGACCCGTTTGTGATGTGGTGAAAAAAACTGGATCAATATGATCAAAGTCCTGTTCTTCACGCATACGTTGCATAAGCACGGAACCAACCATTCCGCGCCAGCCGACTAATCCTACAGTTTGTTTTGACATCGTTTATCTACCTTTTATTGTGGGGTCACTCATACCAAGAGCAATGTCCCGAATGAACGCTTAATACCTTAATGATTAAGCTTATAATGCAGCAAGTACCGCATCGCCCATGGCTTGCGTACTGACTGTTTCGCACCCTTGTGATGCGATATCAGAAGTTCTTAAGCCTTGATCTAGCACCTTGCTTACCGCTGCTTCAATAGCATCGGCAGCTTCTTTACTGTCTAATGAGTATCGTAACATCATTGCCACTGACAAAATAGTTGCTAGTGGGTTGGCAATACCTTGGCCTGCGATATCAGGCGCAGAACCATGACATGGCTCGTACATACCTCGACCTTGCGCATTCAGAGAAGCGGAAGGCAGCATACCAATAGAGCCCGTTAACATTGCCGCAGCATCAGATAGGATATCACCAAACATGTTGCCAGTAACCATTACATCAAACTGTTTTGGTGCTCTAACAAGCTGCATAGCAGCATTATCTATTAGCATATGGGTCAATTCGACGTCTGGGTACTCTTTCGCGACCTCTTCCATGACTTCTTTCCATAGAACCGTCACTTCCAAAACATTCGACTTGTCGATGGAACAAACACGCTTACCACGTTGACGAGCCGCTTCAAAGGCTGAACGGGCAATACGACGAATTTCAGTTTCGTTATAAACATAGGTGTTAAAACCTTCACGCTCACCACTTTCTAAGGTACGAATTCCGCGCGGTTGACCAAAATAAATACCACCCGTTAATTCTCGTACAATCAGAATATCTAAGCCTGCCACAATCTCTGGCTTAAGGCTTGAAGCCTCTGCGAGTTGCGGGTACAAAATAGCAGGACGCAAGTTAGAGAAAAGCTCTAAATTCGAGCGCAGCCCCAACAAGCCTTTCTCAGGTCGAACAGACATGTCTAAGCCATCCCACTTAGGTCCACCAACCGCACCCAGTAAGATTGCGTCAGCTTGTTTCGCTTTTTCAAGAGTAGTATCAGGTAACGGAGACCCTGTTTCGTCATAAGCCGAACCACCTACTAAAGCGTTTTCGTGTTCAATATCCAAAGAAAATTTTTGCGTAACTACGTCTAATACGCGTGTGGCTTGTTCAACAATTTCTGGGCCAATACCATCGCCCGGTAGAATCAATACTTTTTGTGTCATGGGAAACCTTTGCTATTTTTTAATTTATTTATTACGAGAAGCAAACAACCAAGGTGCTTCTTGCATACGCTTTTCTTCGTAACGTCGAATGGCAGACTCATGTTGTAGGGTTAACCCAATGTCATCTAAACCATTTAACAAGCAGTGCTTACGGAAACTGTCGACACTAAATTCAAAGACTGTACCCCGAGGTGAGGTCACCGTTTGTTGTTCAAGGTCGACTTGAATTTGCGCACCTTCTTTAGCGTTCACTTCTGCAAACAACTGATCGACTTCATCAGCTTGTAGCACAATCGGAAGCAAGCCATTTTTGAAACAGTTGTTAAAAAATATGTCGGCAAAACTAGGGGCAATAACCGCACGAAAACCGTAATCGTCTAATGCCCAAGGTGCATGTTCACGGCTAGAGCCACAACCAAAGTTTTGACGAGCTAGCAGGACACTCGCTCCTGCATAACGAGGCTGGTTTAAAACAAACTCATCTCGTAAAGGGCGTCCAGTGCAGTCTTGATCTGGCTGGCCTTCGTCTTGGTAGCGCAATTCATCAAATAAGTTCTTTCCAAAGCCAGTTCGTTTGATGGATTTCAAAAATTGCTTGGGGATAATCATGTCGGTATCAACGTTGGCCAAATCTAGAGGAGCCGCTATACCTGTGTGTGTTGTAAAAGGTCGCATGTTTTCTCTCCTAGTGCTTCACTAACTCGTTAACATCTACAAAATGTCCTGCAATGGCTGCTGCTGCGGCCATGGCGGGGCTAACTAGGTGAGTTCGCCCACCAAAGCCCTGACGCCCTTCAAAGTTACGGTTTGAGGTAGACGCACAGTGCTCACCATTACCTAATTTGTCGGCATTCATAGCCAAACACATTGAGCAACCTGGTTCGCGCCATTCAAGTCCAGCCTCTTCAAAAATGGTGTGTAAGCCTTCTTTTTCTGCTTGCGCTTTAACTAAACCAGAACCAGGAACAACAATGGCTTGCTTTAATGTTGACGCCACTTTTCGCCCTTTCACGACTTCTGCAGCAATGCGCAGATCTTCAATACGAGAGTTAGTGCAAGAGCCAATAAAGACTCTATCTAATACCACTTCCGCTAATGTTGTTTTGCCCTCAAGTCCCATGTATTTCCATGCGCGCGCATACCCTTCTTTCTTAACTGGGTCTTTTTGGTCTTCCGCTTTTGGAATAGGCTGATCGATTGCAATCACCATTTCAGGAGAAGTTCCCCAGGTAACTTGGGGTTTGATGTCTTCGGCCTTGATTACCACAACCTCATCAAATTTCGCATCATCATCTGATACAAGGTCTTTCCATGCAGCAACGGCTTGGTCCCACTGTTCACCTTTCGGTGCATATGGTCGGTCTTTCACATACTCAAGAGTCGTATCATCTACTGCAATCAAGCCGACACGTGCACCCGCTTCAATGGCCATGTTACATACGGTCATACGACCTTCCATAGATAGAGATTGAATACCTGTACCGCCGAATTCAATGGCAAAACCTGTACCGCCCGCCGTGCCAATGGCACCAATAATGGCCAACACAACATCTTTAGCTGACACCCAAGGAGACAACTCTCCATCAACACGAACCAACATGTTGCGGTTTTTCTTTTGTACCAAACATTGAGTCGCAAGCACGTGCTCAACTTCAGAAGTACCAATGCCATGAGCCAATGCGCCAAAAGCACCATGAGTAGAAGTATGAGAATCACCGCATACAACCGTCATTCCAGGTAAAGTTGCACCTTGTTCGGGCCCAACAACGTGCACAATACCTTGGCGAATGTCGTTCATGTCAAATTCGGTAATACCAAATTCATTACAGTTGTCATCAAGGGTGGTCACTTGAATCTTAGAAACTGGGTCTTCAATACCCTCTACACCGTCAATACGCTCTTTTTTAGTCGTCGGTACATTGTGATCCGGTGTGGCAAGGCTCGAAGAAATACGCCAAGGTTTACGCCCTGCCATTCTTAGGCCTTCGAATGCTTGTGGTGAAGTCACTTCGTGAAGCAACTGTAAATCTATATAAATCAATGCGCTACCGTCATCGCGCTGTTGCACTAAGTGGCTGTCCCACAACTTGTCGTAAAGGGTTTTACCTGACATATTCTCTCTCCTAAATCTCCAGTTGCGTTATCCTAAATCTTCCGCTTAAATAACTCAAATTCATATTTTTCATATTTTGGATAATTATTTGGAATGCTAGATATAGGCGAATTACTTACCTTTATAAAAGTGGCTGAAACCGCCTCATTTTCAGAAGCGGCTAACCGTCTATTTATTACTCAGCCTGCAGCCAGTAAGCGAATATCAGCCCTTGAGTCTAGTCTTGGCATAAAACTGTTCGACCGTATAGGCCGTCAGGTGCAACTCACAGAAGCCGGAGCTCGATTACTCCCGAAAGCACAAAAGATTGCAGAAGATTTGCAAGATATAAAACGCAGCATGACACTGCAAATGGAGGGAGTAAGTGGCGAGCTCAAAATATCCACAAGTCACCACATTGGCTTACGCCGCTTACCAAATTCACTAAAACAGTTCCAAGCACTTTACCCTAATGCCCAATTGGAAATTGACTTCACTGAATCTGAAGAAGCTTATTCAAAAATTCTAAAGGGACAAGCTGAGCTGGCTGTTATCACATTAGCCAATACTGACAACCCATTGCTTGAGTCTCATGCTATTTGGTCCGACCCGCTCACCTGTGTGGTAAGCCAAGACCACCCCCTTGCCCAAGAGCGAAATATCTCATTACAGCAATTAGCAAAGCACCCTTGTATATTGCCACAAAAGAACACCTTTACCCGACACATTGCTGAGGGGGCTTTTGCTAAGCATCAGCTCAAGCTCAATGTGCGGATGAGCAGCAACAACCTAGAGACCCTTGCTATGTTAGTGTCTATCGGCTGGGGGTGGTCCCTCTTACCCTCAACCTTAGTCGGTGACAATCTGCATACTCTTAAAATTGAAGACTTAAACGTGGAAAGAAAACTCGGCATTATTCATCATAAGCAACGCACTTTGAGCCGCGCTGCACTCGCCTTTATAGACTTAGTCCAGCAAGACTCAGATGGTCTTTCGGTAAGTACATTTCATAATAAATAACACAGCTCAATTAACGACGTTGGCTTACTAACAATAAGCCCAAAGCCAATAAACTGGTAAAGGCTGCAAAGGTAAAAGACCAGGCACCACCCAGCCATTCCCACAGGTATCCTGTTAGCACCATACCCAAACCACCTCCTAAGCCGATTGCAAAGGCACTGTACATAGCTTGCCCTTGACTGGCAAAACGCTCAGGAAAGAGGCGCCTGATCTGTTCAATAGACACCATATGAAACAGTGCGAAGGTAATACTGTGGAGCATTTGTGTCAGTAAAAGTATCCATAGCACATCGGCAAACCAGCCCACAAGGAGCCACCTTACAATACCGCAAATGAAACACAAAATGACAAGATGAACCACATGAAAGCGATATATAAGATTGCCAAAGAACAAAAACAGGAGGATTTCAATAATGACACCCAGTGCCATAATTAAGCCAATGTGTTGACCTAAGTAGCCGTTATTTTCTAAATGAACCGCGAAAAAAACATTAAACGGCGCATGAGACATAAATGCCAAAAACGCCAATCCAAAAAATAACAAAGATTCTGGTGCTTTCAATAAGGTGATAAAAGACACACTTTCTTTCTCTGCGCTTTTTTCAAATGCCTGCTCGCGAACAAAAAAGATGGTAATAACGGCCAGCAACATACTGGTACACATCGCAGGAATCACCACTTTGGGGCCGAATTCGCCAATTAAAAAGCCCGCCAAAGCCACCGCAAATACATACCCCATAGAGCCGCCAACACGAATTCTTGTGTATGGCACGTCGGTATGACGAATACTTCGCACGGCTAAGGCATCGGTCATGGGTAAAAGGGCCGAATAGAACAACGCCATGGCGCAAGTAATGATTAATAAACTGGTAAAATCCGTGTACCAATTAAAAGGCAACACAGATAAAAAACAACCGATTGTGGCAACTTGCAATAAGCGCTTAGGCACACCAAGTTTAGATGTTAACCAGCCCCAAACATACGGAATCAAAATACCGGATAACGTAAAGGTTGACATTAACCGGCCAATTTCTGAAGCGGTTAAGCCAATACTTTTGTAGTACACCGAAATATAGGGCATCATGACCCCAATGAGACTACAAAAGAAAAAATAATACACAAATAAGGGCCAAGCTACTGGGCGGGCTTTTTTTGAGAACATGGTTTATCCAGAGAAAATAGTCGATAAAAATAATGGCTGGGGACGGTTCATTATGATTATTTTTGTACATAAATTATGCGACATTACAGAATAAAAAGCACTCAATTTTGTAAGAAAATTACCACTTTCACGTTTTACGCACTAGTCACTAACAATCTAACTTCAGCCTTAATTGGTTTCTATTCATAAGGAGCTTGAACCATGTCTGTACAACAAGAGCCTTGGTGGCGTGGCGCCGTCATATATCAGGTTTACCCGCGTAGTTTTTTCGATGCAAATAACGACGGAATTGGCGACCTTGCTGGTGTCAATGGGAAAATACCTTATATTGCCTCACTAGGCGTTGATGCCATTTGGTTATCACCCTTCTTCACCTCCCCGATGAAAGATTTTGGTTACGATGTGTCTGACTATTGCGACGTTGATCCTATTTTTGGCACCTTGTCAGACTTTGATGAATTAATTGAAAACGCTCACCAGCATGGCATTAAGGTGATGATTGACCAGGTTTTAAACCACACCTCTGATCAACATCCATGGTTTAAAGAATCACGCCAGAGCTTAGATAATGACAAGGCAGATTGGTACATTTGGCAAGACGGTAAGCCCGACGGCACCGTCCCTAACAATTGGTTGTCAGTATTTGGTGGGCCAGCTTGGCATTGGGACAGTCGTCGTAGACAGTACTATTTACACAACTTCCTAGATAGCCAACCGGATCTTAACTTTCATAATGAAGAGGTCGTACAAGCCGTATTGGATACCGTTGAGTTTTGGCTCAAACGTGGCGTAGATGGTTTTCGACTAGACACGGCTAATTATTATTATCATGATCTTGCCTTACGAGATAACCCACCTAAGCAAGAAGTCGTAGAGGGAAGCATTGGCGTTCGCCCCGACAACCCCTACGCCTATCAACTCCACCTTTATGACAAATCACGCCCTGAGAATGTGCTTTTTTTAAGGCGTTTGCGGGCACTATTAGACCGCTATCCTGGCACCACAACGGTGGGCGAAGTCGGCTGTGACTTTTCTTTGAAAACCATGGCGGAATACACTCAAGGCAACGACAAACTGCACATGTGTTACTCCTTTGATTTTCTAACTCATGATGCCAGCATGACCCATGTACGAAAAACCATAGAAGATATTGAAAATGAACTTGGTGATGGCTGGCCTTGCTGGGCCATTAGCAATCATGACGTAGAACGAGTTGCTAGTCGTTGGGGTGGCACGCAAGCTAGCCCAGAACTCAGCAAGATACACATGGCTCTGCTGCTGACCTTACGCGGCAGCGTTTGCTTGTATCAAGGTGAAGAGCTCGGCTTACACGAAGCTGAACTCAGTTTTGAACAGCTGGTAGACCCTTTCGGTATCAACTTTTGGCCCGAATTTAAAGGCCGAGATGGCTGTCGAACCCCTATTCCTTGGAAAGACTCTGAGCTTGCTGGATTCACAGAGCACCCCAACCCTTGGCTACCAATTGATGCCACTCAACGGGCTAGCGCGGTTAATATACAAGAAGACGATAAGCATTCTGTACTAAACGCCTATAGAGCCTTTCTACACCTACGGAAGCAACATCCTGCGCTAATCTTTGGAGACATTACGTTTTTACAACACTCAGATACCAGCCTCTGCTTTAGCCGTTCCTACCAAGGCGAAAACCTAATTGTCGCTTTAAACACGGACCAGCAGTCTGTTGCAATCCCCTGTGATGACGACTTAACCGAAGTCGCTCTCCCTAGCAGCCTTAAGGCAGGTAAGAAAACAAATCACAGTATAGAATTACCAGGCTGTAGCCTGTACCTTGGTTATCAGTCTTAACTTCCTTTTAAATAAATAGGGCGGCTTTCTCAAGCCGCCCTATTTACAGTTTTTTCTCGATATTGATCACGCAATACACGCTAGTGTGATTGATCCGGCCATGCATTAATAATGGCTTTAACCAAAGTAGCTAACGGAATGGCAAAGAAGACCCCCCAAAAACCCCATACACCACCAAAGAAAAGTACAGCGACGATAATCGCCACCGGGTGTAAGTTCACCGCTTCTGAGAACAGCAGTGGCACCAGTACATTGCCATCTAACGCTTGTACCACCAGATAGGCTACAAACACGTACCAAAACTCATTTTGGGTGCCAAATTGATAAAACGCCACCAAAACAACAGGAATGGTAACAGCTGCTGCTCCAATGAAAGGAATCAAAACTGACATTCCCACTAACAAGGCTAACAGTTCTGCGTATCTTAGTCCTAAAACGGCGAATACCACATAGGTCACCACGCCCACCACAATCATTTCGATAAACTTACCACGCACATAATTGGCAATCTGCTGATTCATTTCATTGGCTATGGTACGCATCATCTTACGCTCTTTAGGCAACCAAGAAGTTAAATAAACAAGTATTTTTTCTTGGTCTTTTAGCAAGAAGAAAATAACCAAAGGTACAAGGACCAAATAAATCATCAAAGAAAATAAAGAAGGAATACTGTTTAATGAAAAGGACACCAACCATTGACCCAGGTTTGCCATTTCCGTGGCTACAGTATTAAGTGCTTCATCAATGGCATTTTGACTGACATATTCTTTATTGCCACGGGCAAAGCGTTCAATGGATTGCTGGATCACGGTAAACATTCGCGGCGCATCATTGACGAGGCGAACCGCTTGGTGCCAGATAATAGGCACCATCACCCCAATGAAGACAGAACAACTTGCAATAAAGCCAATAAAAACCAATAGAACCGAAGCCGTATGATTCAATCCAAGGCGGCATAATTTGCCCACTACACCTTGTAGAAGAAATGCAATGACAATGGCAATCAATACAGGAGCCAATACGCCGCCCCAAAATGCGAGTACTGCTAAACAACTGATCATTAACAGAAGAAAAACCACCACTTCTTCGTTCGAGAAATAGCGTTTGATCAGGGAATCTACAATCTTAAACATATTAGGCCTACTTCTGTGCTTTACGAATTAAGTAAACGTACACATTATTATCGAGGTTTTGTGACATTAGCGTTAAGCCAACCATTTCGATGTATTGGGGTATATCTTTTAAGGAGCCTGCATCGCAGGTTTCAACACGCAACACTTCTCCTTCCTGCATTTTACTTAAAGCCAATTTGGTTTTTAATAGAGGCATAGGGCAGCGATCTTCTCTTGCATCCAAGATTGCGTCATACTGGTGACTGTCATTGTCATTCATCGTTTCGACCTTGCTTAGTTGTTGTATTCTATTATGAGACTTTTTCCTTACGTTACAACCATATCAACAAGCTTAATGCTTGTTTTCTCAATCGTTTTTAGTACACACATGAAAGCGGACACACCAGATATTGGGGCGGTGAAGAATGAACGCAGCCTAGCCAATCCGGGGTATGTATTAGGACAGCACTGGTTTCGCAAGTTAAATGGTAGTCGCGCTCTGATCGACTTCCCGCCTGCTTACGATTACCTCAAAGATGCGGTGGCCACCCTTACCCCGCAAACTCGATTAAACAACAAATTGGTAGAGATGACTCTACTTAATAGTAGCCAAAGCAACGCCTTTGTTATTCCTGGGAACCATTTATTCATTTATTCTGATATTTTGGAAATGATCAATAATGAAAACATGTTGTTCGCCTTGCTAGCCCACGAATTAGCCCATTTGGAGCTACAGCATTACGAACGTCAGAAACAGCAATCCTCTCAGGAGCTTAGCAAAGCACTGCTATTAATTGGCGCTGGCATCGCCGCTTCACTCGCTGGGGCCGACGGTGATACCACCACTGCATTATGGCTAGGGGGCATTGCTAACCAAGCTGAAAACACCTTGAGTTACAGCCGGGACCAGGAGCAAGAAGCTGATCGCCGTGGTAGAGAGTACCTTGCGGCGGCAGGGTTTCCAGCTGACAGCATGAGCCAGTTGTTTCATGCTTTTTTTAAGCGTGCTCTAGGACGACCTTCTTTAGAGTTTTTATCTACTCACCCTTCTCCGCAGACACGACTAGCCGACTCACTGAGCTTTGAGCAGCCAGCAAGCCTATTGAGCCAACAGCATAAAACCGATTTCGACTACTTTCGAGCAAGCATATTGGCCTATCGCGCAGGACTGAGTGACCAGCCAATGCAATATCTTGCTCAGCAAATAACCAACCTTAACGCCAGTTACTTTGCTAGAGCATTATTTTCTTATCTCGTGAACCAGCCTGAGCAAGCGCTCGATTTTTTGAATCAAGTTGATCAAAGCAACGAGTTTACCCTTTATCTCAAGGCATTAATTTTTCATAAACAACAAGAAAAGGACAGTGCACTGCAGGCTGTGGATGCGGTATTGAAACTGAACCCTAGAAATCTACTGTTCAGCACGTTAAAAGCTGAAATAAATCGACAAAAAGCGCCAATTTCTAGCGCTGACTACCTTTATGAAAAACGCTTAATTTGGCGCACAAACATCCAACACTACCAAAAATTCAATCCTAACTTAGCACTTAGCTATAAAGCCCTATTAGACTTTAGCCAAGGCAAAGATAAAGAAGCACAATTACTTATTCGACGTGCTATTCGAGACATCCCGTCTTCCAACCGCCACTTCCCGGAAGCAGCGCAACAACAATTTGATTTGATTATGGAAGCAGAAAAACAAGCAGGTTTAGAGGACTAAATACACAAAAGCCAGACAATGTCTGGCTTTTAGTAGAGCATGGGATCTATTAAGAATTTAGAGCATCAAATTGCGCTTGCAACTCTTTGTGCTTTAAACGGTATGCTTGCTCTTTTTGGTAGAAACCGCTGATTTTAGAAACATCAACTTGGGCATCAACTTGCGCGCCTTTTAAAGAAAGTGTTTTAGCCAGTGCTTCTACGCCAGCTTGCGCTGTGCGAACACGCTCTCTTTGGCTGTCATCATCACTTGCCATTGCAGTCGATGTCATTAATACAGCAGTAAAGGCGGCCATTGCAGATTTCGTAAATGTGTTCATAATTTTCTCTCCTAAAATAAAGTGTACTCACCTTATTTGTAAATTTTAAAATGCATGTTTGCGTTCGATGGAGTGAATATTAAAGGGTTTTATTTAAATAAAAAGAGGTGGGGAGCGGCTTCCATTTTTGTTCCGTACAAACATAAAAATCGGCGAAATACGTACCTTTTCACAAAAATAAGACATATTTTTAACGAACATGAACAAACTTTTCAAAAGGAGTCACATTGTGTTGATTGAAGGATCAAAACAGCAAAAAGAATGCACATTTAACTGCCCTTGAATAGCGCTAATACCCATTAGGAATAAAACCTAAATCCTAGGTACAAACACCATGAATCAAGCTAGTTTACAGAGTAATATTCCACTGAACCTTGTTTTTTGATAACCTCAAAATCGTTTCACCTATAGAGTGTATGTTATGGCACCTCGCCCACTTATTGATAATCTTGACCATTTAGCTAACCCTTTTACACAGTTCCATCAAATCGCCAATGAGCTTTCACAACATACCCCTTTAATTGAACAAACTGAGTTTTCTAGAGACTTGCAACTCGCGTTATGTTTTATCTATAGCTATAACGGATCAAAAGCCACTTTTAACTCTTATCGAAGAGAAGTAGAACGATTGTTGCTTTGGGCTTGGCATGTTAAATCGTCTACCACTCAGGCGCTCAAAAGAGATCAAATTGAGGAATTTATTCATTTTTGCATGCAGCCGCCAGAGGATTGGATCGGAATAAAAAACGTTGCGCGCTTTAAATTACATATGGGAAGAAGAGAGCCAAATAAAGAGTGGCGCCCTTTTGTTGCCCAAGTGAGTAAGTTAGATTTTAAAAACGGCGAAGCCCCAAAAGCCAAAGAGCACACCTTATCCCAAGCCGCCATTCGTGCCACTTTTTCCATACTTTCCTCTTACTATGGTTTTTTGATGCAGGAAGACGCGGTGGGGCAAAATCCGGTTGCCTTAATTCGCCAAAAAAGCAAGTTCGTTAAAAAAGAGGTCACTCGAAAACAAGTAAGGCGTATATCCAACCTACAATGGGATTATGTTATCGAAACGGCCGAATTGTTAGCAGAGCAAGACCCCGTTACTCATGAACGCACCCTGTTCATCATGAATGCGTTACTCGGAATGTACTTACGAATTTCAGAACTGGTGGCTGATGAACGCTCGGCCCCCGTCATGGGAGACTTCATCAAAGATGCAGATGGACACTGGTGGTTTAAGGTATTGTCAAAAGGGAACAAAGAAAGACTGGTTGCCGTATCCGACGACATGCTGAGCGCACTGACTCGTTATCGACGCTTTCGTGACCTCCCTGACTTGCCGACTGTCGCTGAGCCAACACCTTTGATCCCTAAAACCCGAGGTGTAGGAGCCATGACCAGCTCTCGTCAAGTTCGCAACATAGTCCAAGCCTGCTTTGACCAAGCTTACCTGCGCATGTGTGAGGATGGCATGCAACAGGACGCTGATGATCTAAGAGTCGCAACCGTCCACTGGTTAAGACATACAGGCATATCTGAAGACGTAAAGACCCGCCCTAAAGAGCATGTGCGTGAAGACGCGGGTCATGCCAGCATGGCCACTACAGACAAATACATTGATACCGAGTATCGCGAACGCCATGCCAGTGGACGAAAAAAACAACTAAGACCTGATTAGAGCCTTTTACTCCCAGCGGGATAAGCTGTCCTCATCAATTTGTTTAGCTTGCACCCAAGCCTGCTTATTGCCGTTACTTTCTTTTTTCCAAAATGCTGCGCGACTTTTCAAATAGTCCATAATAAAATCGCAGGCCTGCAAGGCTTCACTGCGATGAGCAGAACTGACACCCACAAAAACAATCTGATCGTTCACCTTGAGCTTACCTACTCGATGAACCAAGGCCACATGCAACAAAGGCCAGCGGCGTTTTGCCTGTTCGACAATGTTAGCAAGATTTCGCTCTGTCATTCCTGGGTAATGTTCAAGTTCAAACGTTGCGCTTTCGGTATCCTCACCTTCTTGAGTAAAATCTCGCACCAAACCGACGAACATGGCAACAGCACCTGTGCGATTTGCTACTAACAAGTTTTGATACAAAGTTGCCACATCAAAATCTTCATTTTGTACTTGAACCATTTAGCCTCCGGTTACGGGTGGAAACAAGGCCACTTCTTGAACATTCAAGGGAATTTCATCTTGATCGCGGCTAAATTCAAAATTGATAGATGACTGAACTCCAGCTTGCAAAAGAACATCGCCGTTTGTCAATTGCGCTGCAACTACCTGCTTAAAATCCATCATGCTCATTGGTAGTTCAACATCTATTTGTGCGCTATCAAGCCCTAGAGATTCTCTTAGGGAAGCAAAAAATACCACATTAACTTTTGTCATTTGCTTCTCGCTGCCAGTCTCCACTTTTACCCCCCTGCTTCTCCAACAAAGCAATGTTTTTGACCACTATGCCTTTATCCACTGCCTTGCACATATCATACAAGGTTAAAGCAGCCACACTCGCTCCTGTTAGAGCTTCCATTTCAACCCCTGTTTTGCCCGTTAGTGCACAGGTACACAAAACTTCTAATTCACAATCGCTGATGACATTGATATCAAGCTTAACCTTAGTCAGCATAAGGGGGTGACACAAGGGTATTAGATCGGCTGTTTTTTTAGCGGCTTGTATGCCTGCAATGCGGGCCGTGGCAAGCACATCACCTTTAGGAAGCCCACCTTTAATCACTTTTTCTAACGTTGCTTTCTTCATTGCAACAATCGCTTGTGCGGTCGCTATACGCTTTGTTAAAGATTTATCAGACACATCTACCATGTGCGCATGACCATCAGAGTCAAGGTGTGTTAAAGATTCATTCATACAATACATTCTTTAGGAGATAAGACTTAAGATAACATTAAGTAAGTACTAATTAATAACTCATTACAAGAATACAATATTATTGGCACGAAATTATTACTATCTTTAGTACAAGATTTAAAAAGGATCAATTAAGGTCTGATCACTGCTTTTTTCACGCTAAAAACATAGCAATAAAACGCAAGATCAAACGAATTTTTATAGGATATTTCACAGAGCAAAGTGTAAATGAAATATATATTTACTATTTTTACATTAATATTTTTATATTCTCAAGCCGCCATTAGTAGCTGGCCTATCAACACCCCATTGCTCGAAATTCCTACCTATCTCGATACTAAGCAATTACCCCCCGAGCAAGCCTTACAAGAAGATTTTAAAACTGACTTATACACTAGTTCGCAAGGCTCAAGTGCTTATGCTTACTGGCATAAACTTAGCTTTGATCCTAAGGATTATGGCGATAATCACGTCATTCACCTGAATCTTGCTTACAATGTCATTGAGTATTTGGATTTTTATACTTTTCAAGGCAAGGAGCTCAAGCAACATTGGCAAAGAGGTGCCCTGCAAAGCTGGACTAAAGAAGGAGGACATGGCAATGGTAATGGCATTTGGATTCCTATAGAGCTTTCAACAGAACACACGACCACCTTACTTATTCGCAAACAAGGTGAGCACCAGTTGCTGACACCAATAAGCCTGTACGACACTCACTCCGCGAACCAAGCCATTCACAGCGAGGTTTTTTTTTGGATTATCGTCATTACTGGTATGGCGGTATTGTTAATACATAACCTCTTTGTCTTCGGTTTACTTCGCAACCCAGGATTCGGCTACTACCTTGCTCTTAACGCTTTATTATTCATTTCAGTATCTTCCATTTTGGGTTTCAGCCGCTGGATCTTTAATGAGCAATTCACTCAATTCCTAGTGGCCAATTTGTTTAGCGTATTTGCCTTGGCGGCTTGGTCTTTATACCGCTTTAGTCTTAGTTTTCTTGCAGAAATGAACATTCCTAAAGCAGATTGCCCCATAAAACGTTATGGGAATTGGTTTTTTGCAACGTATTTTATCGCCACCTTTTACCTCCATACACAAACTGCAGGCATCATATTTGCTGCTATAGAGATTTGTTTGTTTATATGTTGCTTTTATTGGGGGGTTAAAGCCTACCGCAAGGGCTTTACTGCCGCTCGCTTTTACCTATTTTCGTGGCTAACCCTTATGATTGGTAGCGTGTTAAACACTTGTATTTATTGGCAAATATTACCTGTTAACCTTTATACTCAAGCCATCTTACCGGTTGCTTCCATCATTCAACTATTGGGCATTTCCTTTGCTTTTGTCGATAAAGCGCGCCATATTGAACTCAGTCGACAACTTCAATTGCACATGGACAGCAGTACACAGACCCCTAATCGCGTGTATTGTTTTGAGCAGTTAGGCCAACTGTTAGCTGACCGTTACAATCATGCTCTTGTCATGATTGATATCACAAATTACGCCAAACTAAGCCAAGCATTTGGACCGGCCAAAGCAGATAAAGTAATGTGCGACATAATCGTACGCATACATAGACAGCTCATTCAAATAGAAGATGTGCTAGCTCTTCCTCTCGCCAACAAACAGTCCGCCTTTATTATGAGAGTATCATCAACTAGAGTGGCTTTTGTAAGTACTAATCCGCGAGTTTTACCCGACCAAATAGCGAGTCTTAAGAAGGTATTGGATTTAACCACTAATGTAGATAAGGTCTACATTAGACATCAATACAACATAGGCAGCGCAATCTACCCCTCTCAGGGCAACACGATAGATTCGCTTTATCAGAATGCCTTAGTCGCTTGCGATCTAGCCAGTGCCAATGACATGCACTGGCTCACCTTCACCAGTGATTTAAAAAACGCCCACGCAAAACAACTTAATATGGTGGGGTTACTGACAGATGATATTGAAAAAGGCCGCCTTCATTTTGACATTCAACCGCAAGTTGACTTGAATACTTTACAAGTTGTCGGTGGCGAGGTTTTGATGCGCTGGAACAGTGAACAACTGGGCTTTGTATCGCCCGGATTATTTATCCCGTTAGCAGAAAAAACTGGGCTAATAAACAAACTCACTTGCTTTATCATTAATGAAACATTTCGCTGGGTATCTCAGCACCCTCAAGCCACCTATGAACGTAGTTTATCCATTAATATTTCAGCCTTAGATTTACTTCAACCCAACTTCGCAGTGCAAGTCATTGAGAAAATGGAACAATACGAAATTACTCCCTCTAGTATCAATATAGAAATTACGGAAACGACCATATTTGACGATAACGAAAACGTGCGAAGCAATGTAAAACAACTACAAGTTGTGGGCTTTAAGCTTTCAATCGATGACTTTGGTTCTGGTTATAGCTCCCTACAAAACCTCATTCATCTGCAAGTTCAAGAACTGAAAATTGACCGATATTTTGTCGAAAAAATCACTTCAGACCCTCAGGGCGCTACTCTGTGCCGATCTATGATTAGCCTGAGCCGTGAACTCAATATACAAAGTGTGGCGGAAGGAATTGAAAAACCGGAAGAAGTCACCTTACTTAAAGAGTGGCAGTGTAGAATTGGTCAAGGCTTTCTTTTTCACAGACCGATTTCACCCGATAAATATTTAGAATTAATTGCCTAACTCTGTGATCTTGATGTATTTCACCAACCAAGCATTTGGTGCATAATGCCAAGCTCTTGTTTAGTTTAATGGACCACCTGATACAGCATGAGTTTGCTCGATGATTATCGATTATTAGAAATTCCAACCCATGCCAGTGAGCAAGAAGCAAAGGCGGCGTTTCGTCGACTTGCTCGGCGCTATCACCCTGACAAGAACCCTAATAGCGACACAACGGCGCACTTTCAACGTTTACAGCTTGCTTATCAGAACATTCTTAACGCCATTAAAAAAGCGCAACAAGCAGGTGACTGGCAGCCCTATCAATTTCAACAGGAAGAGCATCACAATAGCTCAAACAACTTCCATAAACAGACTAACAACCACTCTGACGAAGAGCAAAAAGCCTTTATACGAGAGCAGCAACGTGTTTATGAGGAGATGAAGCGCAACACGGCACAACAAGAAAAGGCTCGCAATGAGGCTATTCAAGCGGCTCGTAACACACTGAATGAAAAGCGATTTCGAGCCTTATATGAAGAAACAGCGAAAGCTGGAGCTCGTCAACACAGTCATTTTGAGCAGAATCAGAAAGAACCTTTTTATAGCGAACCACAACAACCGCATCAAACTGCTTCTGATCTTAAATTTACTTCAGCAGCTAAACCTATTCGACTGTCGGCTGCTAAGGCAGCCTTCCAAACGGTCAGTTATATTGTGTGTTTTGCCGCAGGTATTTACGCGACCCTATATTGGCAAAAGCATGATCAAAAAAGTGATAACAAAGAGATTCGTTCTGCCTATGTGTCAGGTCTTTATCCTCAGTTTAGAACGGGTGTAAATCATACACTGCAAACCACTCAGCTTTATGCTGAACCCAATACAACAAGTGCCAAGTTAATCAGCATCCCTAACCAATCTGACGTACAAGCCATTAAGCTTCAAGGTGACTGGCTTACTGTGCGCTACCAAAATACAAACGGCTGGGTACAAGCAAAAAATCTAGGCTTTGGTTCCTATCAAGAAACACATAGTCGACTTTGTATTGGTCACCCAGGTGCGGCACCTCAACATGGCGCCCTGATAGGCTCCGCTAATGGCAACAGCCGCTTACGCATTCTCAATCAACATGCTACACCAAGCCTATTGAGATTTGAGTCCTTTGATGGTCGCCCCAGTTTTTCGATATATCTGTATCCTAAACAAGCTTTTGCAGCGAATTTCATACCAAAAGGTCGCTACCGTTTGGTATTAGAGACAGGTTCGCTGTATCATCACGCCTGTCATCAATTTCTTTTTAATAATCAAAGTAAGGTGATTCTAGACAGTGTCGATTTTGCTAGTACTGAGCAAACACTCTCTATTGCCCCTTAATAATTTGTTTTCAGCTGAGTTATTCATACATCATGTTAAGTAATATTCGCATTGTTCTAATCAACACCTTTCACCCTGGTAATGTTGGCGCCATTGCACGCGCCATGAAAAATATGGGGCTAACAAATTTATATTTGGTCGACCCTAATGATTACCCTTCTGAAGAAGCCACCAGCCGTGCTGCAGGGGCGGTAGATGTATTAGAAAATGCCACCATTGTCGACACTTTTGAAGAAGCTATTGCTGATTGTAGTTTGGTAGTTGGTACCAGTGCGCGCCATCGTACTTTTCAATTGCCTTTAATGAACGCCCGAGAATGTGCTGAAACAGTGATCCCTGAAGCCCATCACCACTCGGTAGCAATTGTTTTCGGACGAGAAACCACCGGCCTACTTAATGAAGAAATCGCTCAATGTCATCGCCAAGTTTATATTGATGCAAATACTGAATACCCTGTGCTAAATATTTCTCAAGCGGTACAAATTGTAGCCTACGAAATTTGGATGGCTGACCAAAACAGCCAAATCACGCAAAAAGACACTCCCGAATATCCTCACAAGAAAGACATGGATTTATTCTATGAGCATCTTGAGGAAACACTTTACGGCATTAACTTTATTGTGCGTAATCACCCAGGCAAGGTCGTTGATAAGCTTCACCGCTTCTTCAACCGCTCCCGTCCTGAAAAGCAAGAGCTAGGCATCTTACGCGGAGTGTTAGCTGCTGTTCAACGTGAAGCAGGCTTACTTGATCAAAGTAAAAAAGAAAAGTAACTTAGTAGATCGCGCCATTGCTCTTAAAATAGTCATGGTGCCTTATGCTACAAATCAAACTGGCTGGGCATCACGACGACATCTCTAATTGTCATATTCCTTGGCCTCGTTAACATAAACATCAGAATTTCCGCTATTTCTTTTGCCTCAACTAGGCTCCCATTTCGTTTCGCTTGCTCAAGCTTTTCTTTTGGCCAATCAGCAATGAGTGCCGTTTCAACAGGCCCTGGAGACACAGAACCCAATCGTAATCCATGCTTAAAAACTTGCCTTCTGGTAGTTTGCACAAAGCAATCTATTGCCCATTTTGAAGAAGCATAAACTGGCTCCCAAGGGGTTGGGTAATGGGCTGCAAGTGAACTGGTCACTAAGATGTCCCCTGTTTCTCTTGGAATCATATGAACTATTACATCACGAACGTTCTTCATAACCACGTTCACATTAAGATTCATCATTCGATCAATGTCGTCCGGTTCTGCATCAATGAGGTCTCCTCCAACATACAAACCGGCATTAGCATGAAAGATATCAATATGATCAACAAGTTCTAAAACACTAGGAATTAAAGACTTACAAGCTTGTATATCCAATAAATCCAACACTAATGGCATTGCCGACTCGCCAAGCTGAGACACCACTTTACCTAATGCTTTCTCATCGTAATCTACCAGCACTACTTTCGCCCCCTGCTCGATCATGGCCTCAGCACTGGCTAAACCAATTCCTGATGCCGCTCCGGTGACCACAGCACATTTGCCTTGTAGTAATCTTGTCATTTGAGCTCCTTCGGCTAATTTTCTTGTTTTGTCAAAGATATACGTTTTTTCACTCGCTTGAAAGCCAAACAAAAAACACTGAATGACTAGGCCAAGTCATTATTTCAGCTTATTATTCATGCATGCGTACTCTAACTTTACAACAAGCACAAAAAATCATTCTGCTATCGCAGGGGCTAGCTAATAAGCCGATGAAAGGCCACAGCTACCACAAAAGCCTGCAATCGTTAAAGCGGTTAGGCTATGTGCAAATTGATACTATCTCCGTCGTGCAAAGAGCTCACCACCACGTACTATGGAGTCGCAACTCGCTTTATCAAGTTAATCACCTTGATCGAATGGTAGAGGACAAGCATGCCTTTGAATATTGGTCTCACGCTGCTTCTTACCTAGACATGGAGAACTTTCGATTTAGCTTACCTCGCAAACAGGCTTTAAAATCAGGCACACAACAGCATTGGTTTAAAAAAGACCCTCAGCAAATGCGTTATGTGCTAGATCGTATTCGTGCTGAAGGGCCATTAATGGCAAAAGATTTTGACTCCAACGTTAACAAGCGAACAGGTTGGGAAGCTAAGCCAACCAAACAAGCTCTTGAGAACTTATTTATGCAAGGTGACTTAATGATCGCCAAGCGACAAGGGTTTCATAAGGTCTATGATCTCACCGAGCGCGTACTTCCCGAGCAGGTGTCTAACCAACTCCCTAGCCCAGCAGAACATGCTGAATTTTTAATCCTTGCTTACCTTCGAGCCCAAGGCATCGGCCAGCCCAATGAGTTTAGCTACTTACTCAAAGGAGTTAAGCAAGAAGTGGAGTTGGCTCTGAAACGGTTAAGTTATGAAAGGAAAATCACTAAAGTTATTATTGCTGGTGAGCCATACTATACAACCACCGAAGCACTGAGCTTACTCGATTTACGGATTTCTCGACAATTCGCCAAAATACTCTCCCCCTTTGATAACCTTTTAATTCAAAGAGAACGAATGAGAAAGCTGTTCAATTATGACTACACCATTGAATGTTATGTGCCGCAGGCCAAACGTCAATTCGGTTATTTTTGCTTACCGATCCTATGGCAAGGAAAGCTCATTGGTCGAGTTGATTGTAAGGTTCATAGAAAGGTTCAACATCTTGAAATACTGCAACTCTTTATCGAAGACTCAAGCATTCAAGAGGACGACTTCCTCAGCGCTTTTGAAATGGAGTTGGCTCAATTTGCCGCTTTCAACCAAGCCAAACCACCATCAAATTACCCTATTCACTTCGTGACTTAACCAGAGGTAACAAAAGGCTCGCTTCACTCTTAATGTAGACTAAAGTACTCTTTATCTACCACAGCCAAAAGCGATAAACCATAATCAGCAATTAGACGGATCACTCACTGTAACTCAGATTGATCCCGGCACTGAGCAAGAATTCGGCTGCCAAACTGTGTCTCACTTACCTCTATATGACAAAAAGTTTCTTGCCAGTCTTGAGGAAGAGGTTCTGCCACATGAATCTCATAGAGTTTAAAAGAGCTATGCTGTTCTGCTAACATCAGCACTTTTAACAGTGAGCGGTGAAGATATGATTGCACCTAAATATGGACAGCGTAAACTAGCCAAGTACTTTAATGACATAAACCTTATGGAGCAATCGGTTAATCTTCAGCTTTGATATTTAAGCGCTGGAACAATAAAAGAAGTCACAACGCTTAGAAACCACCTTAAGCTGGTTGGCGGGTAGCCGCCATAACCACATCGCGTATGTTGACATTTTGAGGTTGGCTATACATAAAGACAGCAGTTTTAGCAATATCATCTGCCGCGAGCACGCCTCCCATCGATTCTTTCCACTCGTTATATCCGTCAATAATGGCTTGATCAGTAGTATGGCTCAGTAGCTCAGTGTCAACTGCGCCTGGGCAAATACTCATTACGCGAACATTGGCATCTGCCACCTCTTCACGAACATTTTCTGTCATAGAGGACACAGCAAACTTAGTGCCAACATAAGCGGCGTGATTTGGGAATGATTTTTTACCCGCTATAGAGCTTACATTTAGGATGGTACCGCCATTACGTGCTTTCATATCTGCCAATACCGCTTGCATTCCATGCAACAACCCCATGACATTGACATTAAACATAGTCTGCCACTGGACTGGGTCTTGCTGGTCGATCTGGCCTAGCAGCATGACACCAGCGTTATTGATAAGACAATCTACAGGGCCATACACGCCTTCAGCTTCTTTGATTGCAAAGGCCAGCGCTGCGCCATCCGTTATGTCAACTTGCTTGCAGAGTGCATTGGGTAGACCTAACGCTTCCATTTTTTCCACGCGACGGCCTATCAATAAAAGTGGGTGGCCTAGTTCAGCAAAACGTTTTGCCATCGCAGCCCCAATTCCTGAGCTTGCACCGGTAATTACAATAAGTGGTTTACTCATTATTCCTTTCCTTTTCCTATGTGTTTGATTAAGTTAGACACACTATAGGTTTTACTTTTATACTGATAAACCCCAATAGTTTTAAAAAATTGTTAAGTTTAAATGAACAATATATCTTGGCGCGCCATTCGTGCATTCTTATTAGTAGCTGAATATCAAAGCTTTACCTCAGCGGCAGAAGCCTCGGGCTTTTCGAAAGCCAATTTAAGTCAATTAGTTACTGAGCTGGAAAAATCATTAAGTGTTCAGTTACTCCACCGAACAACTCGGCAATTACGTTTAACAGAAATTGGTGCTGGATATTATCAACGCTGCAAGCGCGCCATGTTGGAGCTGGACTCAGCCGCAGAGTGGGCGATGCAATCAACCGACTCTTTAAAGGGCATCATCAAGATGAACTCTGTAGGAGGCTTGTTCGGAGAAGAATTGGTTGCTCCAATGGTACTAGCATTTCAGAAAGCTCACCCCGAAGTACAGGTGCACTTGGACTTCTCCAGCCTTAGAGTGGACCTACTAGACAGCCCATATGACTTAGTTCTTAGAATGGGTGACTTACCGGACTCTAGCCTAATTGCACGTAAGGTACACACTGTAACCACACGCTATGTAGCCAGCCCTAGCTACCTGTGCCAGTTCCCACGTATTGAACAACCAGAAGACCTCAAGCGACTTACGCTCATTTACGGCTCAGTGAATAGTTGGGTCATGAGCAAAAACCAGCAGCAGCGTATTATTCATATAGATCAAGGCATAAGAATAAACAGTGGTCGCACTATGACTAGGGCGGCTATAGACGGCTTAGGGGTAACCCGCGTAGCCGATGTATATTGCCAAGCAAACATAAACAAAGGTGATTTGGTTGAAGTATTACCCGATTGGGCAGAGGAAACTCCCATATCCTTAGTGTGCCCGCCCAATCGCTACCAGTTAAGTCGAGTCAAACTACTCATGCAATGGATCCGTGATCGATTCGATGAGCGTTATCAAGGCTTGTTAAATGGGAAAGAAGTGTAATGTGCCTCATGCAACACAGTGCAATATTCCCTTACAACTTGCTATATCCTTGATCTATATATGTGTTTTACCTCGCTATTTGTTTTATGATGATGTTTGAACCGTTAATTAAGCCGTTGCCGGACCCTCAGAATAAGGATGTTACATGGCAAATAAAAGTACATCTTCATTGAAGCTACGCCAAGCCGCCGATTCTTACCGTTCGATTTTAGACGCTTTAGAAGAATGGGTTGTGGTCGTCGACCATAATGCACGCATTTTCTTTTTGAACCGACCTTATGCGCGCTTCCTAGGTGTTAATGCCGAAGAGGTAAAGGGCAAGAAAGTCACTGACGTAATCGAAAACACCCGTATGCACATTACCATTCACGATGGTGTCGCTGAGCGTTTAACCATTCAGCGCATTCGCGGTAGCAACATGATTGCCAGCCGTTTTCCCATTATGGAACAGGGGCAAGTAATTGGTGCGGTAGGCACTGTTGTTTTTCATGACACCTACGAATGGAAACGCATTAATAGTCACATTAAAGCCTTATTAACGGAACAAGAATACAAAAACCTTGAGTCTAAGCCCCAATCAAGTTCGTCTGCCCACTACCGGTTGGCCGATATCGTAGGAGATAGTAAGGTCATTAAGTCGTTGCATAAGACCATTACCCAAGTAGCAACCGGAGATGTAACAGTGTTATTACGAGGGGAGTCCGGTACAGGTAAAGAGCTTTATGCCCACGCCATTCATCAGCTTTCTGAGCGTGCCGATGCTCCCTTCATTAAAGTAAACTGCGCTGCGATCCCTGAGAACCTGCTGGAAAGTGAGTTATTTGGTTATGAGGAAGGCGCTTTTACAGGTGCACGTAAAGGTGGTAAAGCTGGTAAATTTCAATTAGCCAATGGAGGAACACTGTTTTTAGATGAGATCGGTGACTTGCCCTCTTCTATGCAGGCAAAGTTGTTGCGCGTATTACAAGATCGCGAAGTCGAGGCCGTTGGCAGCACTCACTCTACCCCTGTTGATATTCGTTTAATTACTGCTACTCACCGCCCCCTAGAATCACTCATTGAAAGTGGTGATTTTCGAGAAGACCTCTATTACCGTATTAATGTCGTCAATGTTTCATTACCACCTTTAAGAGAGCGCCCTGAAGATATTACCAAGCTTGCAGAACATTTTTTACAAAACTTATCTCGTCGGACAGGTCGACGAGCTCCCAAGCTAACGGCACAGGCCATGACTGCTTTGCTTGAGTATCACTGGCCTGGAAATATTCGCGAACTAGAGAATGTTATGGAGGCTGCTTTTTACACTGCCACAGATAGAAAAATTCCACTGTCTCTACTGCCTAGCAGCATTACCAAACAGAGCGTTGCAGGCTCAAGTTCTCAAGTTGGTCCAAAATCGGATAACTTGAATCATACAATTGTTTCGGGAACACTCAGGGAGCAGCTAGATAGAGCTGAAAAAATAGCTTTAGAACAAGCACTTATTCAAAATCATGGCAATAAAACGCAGGCAGCAAAGCAACTTAATGTCAGCAAATCTACTTTTTATGAGAAGCTTACCAAGCATAATGTATGTTAATCATAAAGATAATTCCGGAAAATCAGTCACTATCCGATTTTTCGGACAATTATTTTATTTTTATAAGCACACACTCTTCCAAAAGCGTCCGATTTTTCGGATTTACTTTTCTGCATTTAATAAAAAAATTTAAAGCGACCACCTAAGTATTTGTATTTTAAGGTTTTTAATTTTTTGGCGCTTTTCTTGATATAGCAAATTGAGGAATACCTCGCTCCTTTCGAACCCGGTATTTCAACGCTAAAAACAACAATAAATAGGATTAGATTATGAAGAAGACTTTCGTAGCAGTTTCATGCGCCACCGCCTTAACGGTTTCTGCCCCTTCTTTTGCGGACTTTAATAAAATTCGCTGGCAAGTTCCCATGGCGTTTTCTTCTGCGCTAACGGCACTGGGCGATACTATGCCGGAAGTGTCTAAAATGCTCAGTGATGCCAGTGATGGCCGTGTAAAGTTACAGGTTTTTGAGCCTAATACCGTCATACCGGCTCTTGGTGTTTTCGAAAATGTGAGTTCGGGCACCATCGACGCTGGCTACTCTTGGATGGGTTACGAATGGGGGCAAGTGCCAGCTTCAGCCCTATTTGGTGCCACACCATTTGGGTTAGAATCAAATGAATTTACCGCTTGGATGTACTTCCACGGCGGCGATAAAATGCTCAAAGAGTTGTTCGAGCCCCACAATGTTTACCCTATACTATGTGGTACTATCAGCCCTGAGGCTGCCGGTTGGTATAGTAAGGAAGTCAACACGCCAGAAGACATGAAAGGGTTAAAATTCCGTGCTGCGGGTGTCGGCGGTGAAATCATGTCTGAAATGGGCATGTCAGTCACCGTTCTTCCAGGTGGTGAGCTATATCAAGCCCTTGAAACTGGTGTTTTAGATGGCACTGAGTTTTCCATTCCGACTGTTGACCAACAGTTAGGTTTTTATCAGGTGGCAAAACATTATTACTTACCTGGTTGGCACCAGCCTAGTACAAACCAGTTTTTATACATCAATCTAGATAGCTGGAATGGGTTAAATAAGCAGACTCAATCCTTGATTGAAAACACTTGTGTGGCGGCTAATACCTTATCAATCGCCAAAGCAGAGGCGCTACAGGGCGCGGTACTAAACGACTTTGAAAGTAAGGGTGTGCAATTGCATCAATACTCTCCAGAGATTCTGGCCGCTTTTGAAGAAGCGACTCAAAAAGTCATGGCACGCCGTTCCGCCACTGATGACAACTTTGCTGACATATACGCTTCTATGAAGCAGTTCCAATCTGAGCACGGTTCCTGGAAAAAGTACGGCTACTTACCTAGAGACTGGGGCCACAACTAAGTACTTGCCTAGCTTTGTGTAAGCTTTTTATCTAATAAGGCCGACTTTTTGTCGGCCTACTCCGTCACTTTTGTATTGGAAGCTGTTATGTCTGATCCAGAAAATCGCCTTGACTTAGATGCCATTGAAGCTAAATTAACTGATCATTCTTGGTCCGCCTTACCTCAAACGCGCCTCTCTAGCGCCATTGAAGGTCTGATTGAGACCATAGGTCGTGGCGTTTCGTATATTTGGGTATTGTTAGTTCTTTTGGTGGTCGGCAATGCCTTAATGCGTTATTTCTTTAGCATTAACTTTATTGCTTTAGAGGAATTACAATGGCACTTATATGCAATTGGTTTTATGGTAGGGCTCTCCTACTGCTTAATTCATGATGGCCATGTTCGAGTTGATGCAATTGTGGAGCGAAGCTCCCTAACCACCAGAGCATGGATTGAAGTCATAGGACTTACTTTATTACTTCTGCCCTTTTGCTTAATTGTGATCGAGTATGCTATTCCCTTTGTATCTCGTGCTTACAAATTAAATGAAGTCTCTTCTGCCCCTGGCGGTCTGCCATTACGTTGGCTCATTAAGTCGACCATCATTTTTGCCTTTGTCTTGCTAACCTTAGCCGCACTTTCTCGCTGGTTACGTTGCTTTGCATTTATTTGTCAACGCAAAAAACCAAACTAAGGTTGAGGAGCTTATATGTTAGAAACCTATGAATTTTTAGTGGTTGCCATGCTTGGCAGCTTTATTGCTCTGATTTTTACTGGTTTTCCGGTCGCCTGGATTTTAGCTGGGCTTGCTGTGGTCTTCAGTTGCGTGGGTATTTTAAGTTACGAATACCTCGACTGGGACACTTATTATATGACCAACTGGCGTATTTACGGCACTTTTGTGCAGCGTATTTATGCTCAAATGAGTAACTGGGTCATGGTGGCTTTACCCATGTTTATCTTCATGGGACTGATGCTAGAACGCTCCGGTGTTGCAGAACGCCTTATGCTTAATTTTGTCCGACTGTTTGGGCGTTTTCGTGGAGGTTTAGGCGTTTCGGTTATTTTAATCGGCATCTTGTTCGCTGCTTCTACAGGTATTGTAGGCGCATCAGTTGTATTACTGGCCATGCTGTCTATGCCTGTTATGCTGCAACAACAATATTCCAAGTCTTTTGCTAGTGGTATTGTCGCGTCATCAGGCACATTAGGTATTTTGATTCCTCCTAGTATCATGCTAATCATTATGGCTGATCAATTGTCCCTATCAGTGGGTAGTCTGTTCATGGGTGCCCTCATGCCCGGATTATTATTAGGCTTTTTATACATTGTGTATGTCATTGGCAATGCCTGTTTAAACCCTAAAGCATGTCAGCCCGCTCAAGACCTTCCGCCAGTTACCTTTGCTCTCATAAAAGAGACCTTGCTGGCAGTCTTGCCACCGCTTGGGTTGATTCTAGCTGTGTTAGGTTCTATTTTCATGGGCATAGTGTCACCCACCGAAGCCGCTGGTGTTGGCGCACTAGGCGCTACTTTGCTAGCCATCATGAACAAACGTTTTAACATGGCCATGCTGGCCGATGTGTGCCGACGCACGACCATCACAACAGCCTTCGTGTTCGGTATTTTTTTAGGTGCTACAGCCTTTGCCGTTGTGTTAAGGAATCTAGGTGGGGATGAATTCATCAGTGAAGCCTTACAAAGCATTCCACTTTCGCCGCTTGGAATTGTAGTTGTTATTTTATGCATTACTTTTGTGGCAGGGTTCTTTTTAGACTGGCTTGAAATCAGTCTAATTCTATTACCTTTAGTTGGCCCTGTGGTCGTTGCTCTGGGGTTCGACCTTGTTTGGTTTGTGGTTCTATTTGCACTGGCACTGCAAACTTCCTTCTTAACCCCTCCGGTTGGGTTTTCACTTTTTTACCTAAAAGGCGTTGCCCCTGCTGGGGTTACCACATTGGATATTTATAAGGGAGTTATTCCATTTATTTTAATTCAGCTTTTTGCCGTCAGCTTGGTGCTGTTCATTCCTGACATTGTACTTTGGCTACCAACTAGCATGTATGGCAACTAATGAGTGAGACTATTATGAATAACAATACTGTACTTATCACTGGAGCGGCGAGCGGCATCGGTTTAGAAATTGGCTTAGCATTCCTGAAACAAGGCGCTAATGTTGCCTTAATCGACTTTAACCAAGAAGCGATAGACAAAACTGAGTTGGCCTTTGCTCATTATGGTTGCCAATTAAAACTTTTACAGTGCGATGTAACAGACGAGAACGCTTTTTTAAACGCCATTGATGAAGCTATTAGCCATTTTGGCAAAATTGATATTCTGATTAATAATGCTGGCTTGCAACATGTAGCGCCTATTGAGGATTTTCCTACTGAGCGCTATCGCCAGTTAATTGACATCATGTTGGTGGCTCCTTTTGTCGCCATTAAAAAGCTAATACCTTTAATGAAAGAGCAAGGCTTTGGCCGAGTTATTAACATGGCCTCTATTAATGGCCTTATTGGTTTTTCAGGCAAGGCGGGATACAACTCAGCCAAGCACGGTGTGATCGGCTTAACTAAGGTAGCTGCTCTTGAAGCCGCACCTTTTGGCGTTACTGTAAATGCCCTTTGTCCCGGCTATGTTGATACTCCCTTGGTACAAAACCAATTACAGGATTTAGCCAGTACTCGTAATGTGCCACTAGACAAAGTATTAGAAGAGGTGATCTGGCCTCTTGTTCCCCAAAAGCGTTTACTCAGTGTTGAGGAAATTTCAGATTATTGTCTATATCTAACCAGCCCTTCTGCAAAAGGTATTACGGGACAAGCCATAGTAATTGACGGCGGCTATACAGCTCAATAATAAAGCCCCTAAAAACCAAAAGGCCTCTTGGCATGGCGCTGAGAGACCTTTTTCATCAAGTTTTATTCGGCTATAAGTCTTCTAGCATTTGCGTACGCTTTGTTTCATAGTCTGATTTATCAATCAAACCCTCTTCAAATAATTCTTTCAATGTTTCAAGCTTAGAACGAATTGCTTCAGAAACGACATCCTTTTCTTCACCCACTATAGAGCTACGTTCACCGACAATAGTGTCATCAATGGTGGCCACAAAAATACTGCTATAGTTGCCTGTTTTTCTAAAGCGGCAATCATAATCTACACCATCTGTCCATGGTCGGTTAACCCATTCCTGAATCCAAGGGTCATCATAGGTACACTTTCGAATTTGACGACGTTTAATCAAGTTGCGCCCTTCAATTTGAAACAGATCAATGCTACTCCATGACCAATGGGGGAAATCTGGGTGCTGACTCACAGTTTTTGGGGACTCTAAGAAAAACTCTTCATGATGTCCATAAGTAACATACAGATAACTTCCATCGTAAAGAGCTAACACTTTGGAGCGTGTCCAACTACAGGTGGTACAGGTATACCAACCATAAATAACGTTATTTTCATCCATCCTTTCGAACTGAAAATAGATACCATCACTCACGTATTGGCGATAAATTTTTTCTTTAGGTTGAACAGCTTCAATGCTAGCCATTTTGTCGAACACTTCTACTTCCGTCATCGGTGATGGATAGTAAAGTGTTGAACACCCTGTGATACTGACCATTATAGCCAGTAATAATAAACACCGAGTCATCATGAATACTCCTTTCCTAACATGCACTTTATTTGTGTATTTTAACCAATAAAGTGTGGTTAAAAAAGCATCAGTCCGTTTTTTACCAGAAGCTTTTCTTATCCATACAGAAGATCTGTCAACATGAAAGTACTTGCAGATAACGATAAGTAGTAACGCACTGAGTTCCATCTAGACCATCCGTTCAAATATAATCCCCATATAGTTGAATCGTGTTCTAGCATTTGCGCCAAACAGTGATTTAAAGGTACATTTTTGAATGCGGTGATAATAAACGCTGACAACGCGCAAATTTCCCCATACATACTGACGGACATGAAATTCAGTCCATGCTTGGAAAATTCCACCAATAACAAATACAGTGCTGAGATAGGCGACATCATAAATACAGTTAAAAAATATTTATTAATAATGACCTCATTGACTCGGTGCATTATTTGGCTAGCATCCTGCTCTTTGAGAACCGGCATAAGGGTGTTGTGAAAGATAAAATACAGTCCAGCTAAAAGGCTGGTCGTAATCAAACAAATTAGGGTTAGAAATGGTTGTATCTGAAAGGACATGGTGAACCCTCTTATATGATTGTCTTCAATGCTAATAAGCTTTTTCGCTTGCTTTACACGTATTAAATCAGTCTGAGCCAATCTATAATTGCTTTTTTGTCTTGATCTCTTTGCAGGAAGTACACATGCCAGATTCGCCGAAGATGGTTTCACTCGAAAAGTTTGATGCTGCCAGAGCTCAGGCCGCACAGACAGCCGCACCACTCAAACAACTGAAAATGAGCTGTTTGTTTTATACCCATTCCACTCTTCAATCTCCTTGGGGAATACGAATGCCTGCGATTCCCTCTAGCACTATGTTCCATCTTATTTTAGAGGGAGTCGCTCAAGTGAAAATCGCTGAGCAAAACCTAAGGTTATCTGCTGGTGACTTTATCTTACTCCCCAAAGGGCTTGGCCATGACATTATAGATACCTTAAACACACCTGCTAACGATTTATTTGAGCAAAATCTCATTAAGGTAAATGATCACTATGAGACTCTTACTTGCTTGGGATCAGGCTCAACGACGACTCTTTGCGGTACAGTGTTGTTTGAAAGCAGTGTTACCCAGTCTATTTTGCGCTCCATGCCTGACTATATTTTGATAAAAAAAGAGGACGCTTCCAGTGAGTTAATCACAAACCTGATCAAAGCTATAAAATCAGCAGCGGCAAGTAACTTTTACGGAGCAGAGCTAGTCATTGAAAAGTTAGCTGATGCCTTATTAATACAATGTGTTCGCTTTTGGATTGAACAGTCTTCCGGGCAGAATAATAAGTGGCTCATGGCTCACTCCGATCCACGCTTGTCGCCTGTAATATCCAAAATTCATAATCAGCCTGCAGAAAGTATAGATATTGAAACTTTGGCAAAGCTTTGCTTTATGTCACGAACAAGTTTTATTAATTACTTTAAGCAAGTTGTTGGACTACCTCCTAAAAAATACATAACAGATTGGCGACTTTCCTTGGCAAGGGAACGATTAAAAGCAAGTCACGATCACATTATTAGTGTTGCTCTAGAAGTTGGTTATCAATCCGAAGCTGCTTTCAGCCGGGCCTATAAAGCAAGGTTTGATGAATCTCCCTCAGACACAAAAAACAGGCACAATAAACCTTCTTGCTAACCAAGAAGGTTTGTCTAAAAAGCGACAATTATTGCCAATGACCCGCTTTCACTGTCCGAGTAACATAATCTATAAATGGGGTCGCTGGACGCCCTAATGCTTGTTGCACACCATCACATACATGGGCATTACGACCATCAAGCACCTCAGTGAACAATTCATGAATAAGCCACTGGAAGTCACTTGGGATATGTTGGTTATTCAGCATAATTAAGTACTCGTTAATGTTAACTGAGGTGAAAGAAATGTTTTTACCCATACGTTCAGCGATCAGTTCAACGCACTCACCGAATGTTAATAATTCAGGTCCTGTTACTTCAAACAGTTGACTTCTAAGGCTCGTATCTGTCAAAGTTTTAACCACTACCTGGCAATATCTTCCACATCAATAAAAGGTTCGCGCATAGCACTTGCTGGTAAAATCAATTCGCCATTTTGGATACCTTGCGCCATAAAACTTTCGCTAAAATTTTGAGCAAACCAAGAGGCCCTCACCACGTTCCACTCTAGCCCACTGTCTATTAATATTTGCTCTGCTTGCTGCGCGCCATCTTCACCACGACCAGACAATAAAACCATGTGCTCTACCCCGTGCTTTTTTGCTAGAGTGACTAGATCTTTTAAGTCTCGAGCAGCGCGGGGGACCGCCAAGTCAGGCTGATAAGTAATGTAAGCCGACTTCACCCCATTCAGTGCATTAGGCCAGGTACTTTGGTCTTACCAATCGAATGTTGTGCTGCTTGAGCGCGAAGTACAGCGGGTCTCTATACCTTGATTAGCTAAATAACTAGCAACTCTAGAGCCGGTTTTACCTTTATGACCGGTGATTAAAACTGGTTTATTAAATGCTTTCATATATTTGCTCCTACTATTGATTAACGAGCATAGTTTGGAGCCTTATGTTGTTTTGGTGAATGCTCTTAAGAACGGATCCATTGATCAAAAGTACATAGTGAGCCCGTGATTACATTAAGCTTGACGGCCTTAAGTTTTATAGGCTTAGGGGCTAAGCCACCTGAGCCTGAATGGGGCCTACTCATTGCTGAGAACTCACCCTATATCGAGCGGGCTCCTCTTGGCATTTTGGGCCCTATTCTTGGCTTGGTGATATTTAGTATCGCAGTCAACCTACTGTTTGACGATTAAAAATCCCCTGGCGCACATTGCAAGCAAGTCATGCCAAGTTTGCGCCAGCTGCGGACAACAGCATCGCGATCATCTAAGACCAACCATGGTGCAAAACCGTCCTCTTTAATTTGTGCTAATAAGGCTTGCTTTACGGCTTCGTCTGGCATGGCATCAGCGCCCTCTGGGCGAAGGTAAATTCCATCACAAGGTATATTATGTTTTTCTATCCAAGCTAATGAATGAGCTTTATGGGATTCTGGCCGACCACTGCAGATGACAATTTTCTGCCCTTGCTGTTTTAAGATGTTAACTAAGTGCAAAACATTTTCGATCACATTGGCCTCCTTCATATATTCAAAAAAAGGGTCCCAGTGTTTTTCAGGGCCTAATACCCAATGAGCTACTTTTGTGTGGTCAAATTCCGCTAATGTGCCATCTAGATCGACAATTACAGCTTGTGCAGTCATACCGTTTTTCCTTCAAATGGGGTAATAATCCAATCTTGTTGATTTTCGCTAGGCAGAAAAGTAATAGGGCTAACATTTTCTACTCTAGGGCAATAGGCTGTGCCATTGATAAGGTGATTTAACACTCGATAAACACCAGAGTGGGCAACAATTAATGGCCAATCATAATGAGTTAAAATATCGTTTAGAGTGTTAATAACGCGTTCTTCAAACGCCTGCCATGATTCGCCACCTGGCGGCGTATCTTCATATCTTAAAGTTTGCTCCATGTTGGACCCTTCTAGGTCTCCCCAAAAACGCTCTTTAAGACCTTCAAACTGTGTAATGCTATGGCTTGGCACGGCATATTGTGCTGTTTGATGTGTACGTACTAAAGTACTGGTCGCAACGATACTCCAGCTTTGCTGGTTCAGTTTTGACGAGGCGCGTTTAGCCTGCTCTATGCCTTCGTCACTTAATGGGCTGTCAGTAAATCCTGCTATGATTGAAGCGGCATTAAGAGTGCTTTGGGCATGACGTACAAACACAAAAGGTTTAGGTAATAATTTCATCGTTTCGCTCTATGTAAGAATCAAATGTTACGCTTGGACCTAACGCCTCGCGCCATAAATATGGGTCTTTGATTGGGTGAAATAACGGGGCACATACTCGACATTGCAAATGTTCAATAAGCCTCTGTAAGTCTTGTTTTCTAGGGTGAACATTCCAGCGAGTAAAATAGGCTCGGTCTTCACTTACTGCTTGTCGTGCATGCTCTGGCAGATGACCTGTATAAACCGCTAGATATTTTTCTATTTGAGGCAGTAACTCAGCGGCTTCTCCCCCCAAAGCATCAGGTTCGCCACATAGTACGACTTTTGAGTCAGGGTTAAACTCTGACTTAGGCATGGCTTCGAGAACCGGTAGTATTGCCGGACAAATCCCTGAGACCTCCCCCGCTAGAATAGTGGCTGGCATAATACAATCCTCAGCCAGACTCCAATCATAAAAACCTTGTGAACTGAGCCAAGCAGCCATTTCTAAGGCTCTACCTGTTTGTGGTACAGGCATTAGCAATGACCGCTCTTCCGTTAAAAAGCTTAACAACGACGCCTTGCACTGTTCCTGAGAATTGTTGTACAAGCCATAGGAAGCATCCAACAAAGCGATCTCAGCTTGCGGTGGGTTTGTAAACGCGTAAAGACACGATTCAAGGCTAAAATCACCACTGTAGAACACCCCATTGGCTATGTTTAAATGTAGCCAGACACCACCGAATGAGTGACCAGCACTGCCTGTTGTCACATCAATACCTGCTATTTGAGTCACACCACAAACCGGTAAGTCATGAAGATTTAGGTGGGTGGGTAATTGCTGTTGTACTGCCTTCGTTGCATAAACAGGTGTCTGACCATTAACATCCTCTAGACCACCTATATGATCCTGGTGATCGTGGGAGATCAAGATAGCATCCAGCCCCTCAGGTACCGTCCAGCCTTTATCCTCCCCTTCTTCTAATGGGCCACCCGCGTCTAACAATAAGCGCACAGGTTTTACCCCTTCAAATGAAGAGTAAGTCACTAAGATGGCTGCCGCCGTTTTTTTCCCAGCTCCGCTTAAAATATCAATTTGCAGTTTCATGATTGACACTCAAGGCTCCAAGCCTGATCCACCTGCACATAGCAATGTTGTCCGCGGCTTAAAGGAAGCTCACTATAAGCAAGTAAGCTCTGACCGTTAGCGGTACGCAACTCGATGTCGTAACGTTCGCCACGAAAAATACAGTTTTCAACTTCAACCGCTAGGCCATCAGGGGATTCAGTAAAGCGAACGTCTTGAGGACGCACTAAGACCGCCCCTTGTGACGTTTGGTCAGTCGCATTTAATAATGCTAATAACTCTGCTCGCCCTATATATTGACCTGGTGCCGCTTCAGGCACTGTAAGTACCGAGCCTCTGCCGATAAAATCGGCTAACCAAGTGTTTTTCGGGTTCTTATATAGTGTTTGAGGCGTTCCCCACTGAACAAGCTCTCCCTTATTTAGAACCGCAATTTTATCCGCCAAAGACATTGCCTCTGACTGGTCATGGGTGACATACACTATGGTAGCGCCGGTTCGCTTATGGAATGCCCTGAAGGTGTCTTCCATTGTGGCTCTTAGGTGTCGATCTAAGTTGGCTAGGGGCTCATCAAATAACACCACATCGGGTTCTGTAACCAAACTTCTTGCTAATGCCACTCGCTGGCGTTGACCACCGCTCAGTTGAGATGGCAAACGATCAGCGTATTCTTCCAGCTGCACCACGTCCAAGGCCTCTTTAATGCGCTCTGCTGAGGCGTGTTTTGCTACCTTTTGAACTTTTAAAGGATAACCGACGTTTTCTTTTACTGTCATATGAGGCCAAAGAGCGTAAGACTGAAACACCATGCCGAAATTTCGCTGCTCTGTGGCAATGTGCTGTTGCTTACTCGACAAGCATTGCTCGCCATGTAAAATCTGCCCGTCGGTTACAGTTTCAAAACCCGCTAACATTCTAAGGATGGTGGACTTACCACAGCCACTGGGCCCAAGTAAGGCAACAAACTCCCCTTTCTCAATGGTCAGGCTCAGGTTTTTAATCACCTGTTGCCCCGCGAAAGACTTTTCTATTTGATCTAATACTAATCGTGCCATGGTATGACTCCTTTAGGTAAACGGGAGGCACACATACTGAGTAACCCCATTAGACCAGCTACTAATAAAACCACTAACACGGCAATGGCTGAGGCCAGCACACTGTCACCACTTTCATCTAAGTTAAAAATAAGTACACCTAAGGTTTCATTGCCTGCACTCCATAACAAAGCAGAAACGGTTAATTCATTGATAGCAATCAGGAACACCAGTAAGCCACCTGCAAAGACCGCTGGCGCTGTTAACGGAAAAATAATGTCGATTAAGCGGCGAATAGGCCTTGCCCCAGCAAGCTGCGCAGCTTCTTCTAAAGCAGGGTCCAATTGAGACAAGGCGCTGAGCACAGGCTTCAGGCACACGCTTAAAAAACAAGACAAATAAGCCAAAAAAATAATGCCCAGGGTGCCATATAAACTGTATTCAATAATGGGGATTGGCTTGGCAAACAGTAAAATAAAAGCGATGGCCAGTACGATACCAGGAATGGCATAAGGGACCTCAATTAAGCTTGCTATCAAGGCGCGCCTTTGCAGTGGCATGCGCATTAGCCAATAACCCACAGGGAGAGAAATCAGCATTAACAACAGCGCACTGACACTGGCTAATAAAGTGCTGTTCTCGAATGCTCGATAAGTCACTCCTTGGCGAGCAATCATTTCATAAAAAGCCGTAAAGGTGACGGTATCTGAGGTCAACGGCATGCCTAAAGCGGGCACTAATGAGCTGACTAATAACGCACATAGTGGCACCACTAAAATGAAGCACAAAATACTAGCCAGCAACACTTCTAATGGCAGTCGCCACTGCTTCAATGTAAACGATAACGATTGAGCTGTATGACCGAGTAAAGCAAAACGACTTTTTTGTTGTAACCATTGCTGCAGCAACATCCCAACTAGCACTAAAAAGGCAATAATCATAGAAAGGCCCGCTACCTGGCTGAGCATGTCATTGCCAAAGCCTGCCATTTGCTGATAGATCAAGGTTGGCAGCACAATATAGCCAGCAGGGATGCCGAGCATGGCTGGAATACCGAAATTACCAAGAGAAGAAACAAAAGCCAGTGCAGCCCCTGCAATCATAGCACCGCGGCATAAAGGCAAAATGATGTCGTACCAAATCTGCCATTGAGAGGCTCGAGATAACTGCGCCGCTTCAAGCAAATCTTGAGGTAATGAAATAAGCTGTGTTCGAAGCGATAAAAATACCAATGGCGCACTTTGAATGCCCAGTAATAAGGCGATGCCATTCGCAGAATACATAGGCTGAGGGCTGCCTAAACCTGGAGCAATATTAAACGTGTTTAAAATTGGGCTCGCTGGGCCAAATAATTGTAACCAACTAAGAGCTGTTACTTGGGGTGGTATCATCATGGGGAGCATGAAACAAAATACCCAAATAGCACGCCCCCGAATATTAGTCAGGGTAACAAGAAAGGCAAAACCGCTGCCTAGAACCACAGCAATCAGCGTCCCTAAACCGGAAGTGTAAAAACTGTTTTTTATAGCAAGCCATGTGCGCTCGCGCCCTAACACGTCAATAATAGGAGAACTAAGCACACCGCCTGTATGCGATAAGGCTTCAAGCAGTAAACGCAAACTGGGCAGTAGGCTGAGTAAGGCAATCAAAGCACACAAGCCCACAGATAACCAGCGTAGCTGGCTATCCATGGTTTGAGAGATCAGTTGCCTATTTTTTAAAGCAATGAACATCTGATTAGCCTTCAAAAATATCACTGAAGCGTGCTTTGTTTGCTTCGTTATTTTGCAGTGTTTTTTCTGCATCGAAAGGCATTAAACGAATATCTTTACGAGCTGGAAACCCAGTTGGTACTGGCATATCACTACGAGCGGGTAAATAACCTTGATCTAATACCAGCTGCTGTCCTTGTTTAGATAATAAGAAGTCAACAAAGCGCTTAGCGGCTTCTTTGTTTTTCGCTTCTTTCATTATGGCCACAGGTTCGGTAACCATACTGACGCCCGTTTTCGGGAAAACAAACTCAATTGGGGAGCCTTTTGCTGCTTCACGAATGGCTAAGAAATCGACGATCACACCATAGGGCTTGGTACCGGAAGCAACCGCTTTAAGTACACCACCATTACCTCCTTGAGCCTTCACCTGATTGTTATGCAATTGCTCATAGTGGTTCCAACCCAAGCTTGCTTCATCAGTCAAAGTCGCTAGGTGAATTAAAGCCGCACCTGAATATAAAGGACTTGGCATCGCCACTTGATTTTTATACTCAGGCTTCGCTAGATCCGCCCAATCCATTGGCTTTTGTGGTGCTTTCTGATGGCGCACAATACCTGTCGTGATCAATTTAGTACCGTAGTAATAGCCATTTTTACTGTATAAAGCGCTATCGTACTGTTCACGTTCAGCACTCATGTAAGGGTATAGATAATCGTCGGCTACCATGGACTCCATGGTGACGGAATCGGCAATTAACAAAACATCTGGCTTAACCACACCAGATGCTAATTCTGCACGAAGTTTGGTCATTAGCTTTGTTGTGCCATCGCGAACCCAGTCAACCTTAATATCCGGGTTGGCCGATTGAAACGCATCAACGGTCATTTGCGCATCTTTGTTTGGCTGGCTGGTATAAAGGGTCAAGGTTTCTTGTGCTTGTGCCGTCAGAGGAAAAGCAAGTGTTGCGGCGCATAACAACAAAGTCTTCTTAAAAGTCATGGTTTGAACTCTCTTTTGGGTTTAGGAGTTGAAACAATAACGACATATTTTGACAGTACAGTGACAATTCATTTTCGTTTGTTGGGAGTTTTCTTTCGTTTCGAAAAAAGTACACCTGAAACGCTAAGCAAGGAATCGATTTAATATGAATAAGCGTCACTACGAAATCGTGCAATGGGTTAATTCAACAGGCCGACAGTCCCTGCAAGCGGTCGCTGATCACTTTTCGGTTTCGGTTCAAACTGTTCGTGCCGATATTCGAGTGTTGGCAGAAAAAGGCTTAGTACTGCGTAGCCATGGTGAAGTGATCCCCTTTCCTCACCGAGAAAACATTAGCTTTGACCAACGCAGAATGCGCCACGCCACTGGAAAGCAGCGCATTGCTCATTTATGCATTGAGAAAGTCGCGGACTACCAATCACTGTTTTTAGGCAGCGGGTCAACGGTTGCTGAAGTTGCGAGCCTCTTGAGCCAATATAAAGGCTTACAAGTCATGACCACAAACTTACATGCTGCCAGAAATTTGTGTGAGCACCCTGACTGTGAGCTGACCATTTCCGGTGGACGCGTACGCATGCGAGACCAGGATGTCATTGGTGGAGACGCCATGCGGTTTTTCCAGCGGTATCGCGCCGACATTGGCTTGTTTTCGGTGGCGGCCACCAATAAACATGGGCATTTGTTTGATTTCACCGACGAAGAAGTCATGGCAAGAGAAGCACTTGTGGAACACTGTCATTATCGTATTTTATTAATTGATAGCACCAAATTTGACAAAGAGTCTCGCTGTTTGTGGGGCAAAATGAGCGATTACGATTGTGTTATTACTGATCAAAAACCCAGTCAAGCTCTAGAAAGTTTATTAAATTACCAAGGGGTAGAGTTACTTTATTAATGATATACACAACTTATTCCTCAGCCGCCTGATGTGTTTTTTTATAACAATACTAAACATTACTGACACCATGCTGTCAGTAGGGCTGGATTACACTCCAATATGTCAATAAACAAACACATTGGAGTCAAAATATGGATACTAAAACCCCGATCAACACCATAGTATGGTTCGAGCTACCTGCCACCGATTTACAACGTGCGGTGACCTTTTATCAAACCATCTTGGAGGTTGACATTGAGACTATGGACTTAGGAGGACTCACACACGGTTTATTCCCCCACGATGACCGTTCTTTGATCTCTGGCTCAATTGTCTTTGGTGAAGGCTACACCCCATCGCAAACAGGCAGTTTAGTTTATTTAAACGGTGGTGAAGATTTATCTGTTGCCCTCTCCAAAGTCCCTGCAGCTGGTGGTGAAATCATTATGCCGAAAACACATTTAGGAGACGAGATAGGGTATATTGCGTTATTTATCGACAGTGAAGGGAATCGTGTTGGTATTCACTCCCCTAACTAAGCTATAGGAGTTCGCGGTGCGCCGGGCAGACCGACTGTTTCAAATTGTTCAATATATACGTAACAGGCGTTTAACGACAGCAAGGTGGTTGGCTGAAAGGTTAGACGTGTCTGAGCGCACCATTTACCGAGATGTTCAAGATCTCATGTTATCGGGTGTACCCATCGAAGGTGAAGCGGGTGTTGGCTATGTTTTACGACATGGTTTCGATATCCCTCCTATCATGTTTAGTAAAGAAGAAATTGAAGCTTTAGTGATTTCAGCCCGTATGTCCAAGACTTGGGCTGGTACAAAGCTCGCCCGTTCAACTGACAGTGCTCTTGCTAAAATTGAAGCCGTGCTCCCTGACTCGCTAAAATCTGAATTATCCAAGCCTAGACTTTACACCCCCGACATTTTTAGTCAGGCATCGACAGCACATTTGTTAGACGAACTAAGAGAAGCCATTAACAAAAAGCAGATGATTTTTATTGAGTATCAGAGTTTAAAAGCCGTCGCTAGCCAAAGAGAATTAAGGCCCCTTGGGCTTTTCTTTTGGGGCAAGGTTTGGACGTTAGCCGCCTATTGTGAACTTAGACAAAATTACCGAACATTTCGAGTCGATAAAATACAAACCTGCTGTCTACTCGACAATCATTTTGTCGAAGACACTCGCATTTCTTTTCGAGACTTTTTAGATACGGTTTTCGCAGGCGCCCCTAACGATATGCTCAAATAATCTTTGTTTAATACATAAAACGAGCTGGAACTTTAACTTAATGTGTTAATATCTAGGTTAGATACACGTTGTTCGAGGTTCGCATAAATCGTTTGCGGTAATGTGCTGTTCTTAAATGGATTTAAGTACGAAGATAGAGTGCGTCATGTACAAACTAAACTTTCCGGCTGTTTTTAAAGCCATTTTTTCTTTGCTTTTTTCAATCATCCTGTACTCTTCGATGATTGAAAAAACCTTCGCTCAACACCCAACTCAGTTACTTGAAGAGCTTCAGTTCCAGAGCTTTTCTGCCAACCCTAACGACGTCCCAGAACGTCTTTCTGAACTCGTGTTAGCAAGCAATAATTTATCTGAAAACGATTTCATGGACATCAGTGCAAAAGCCAGCTTGATTTTAAGAGAACACAAGCAATTAGATGCGAGCGTATCTTTAGCCCGTTGGTTAGCGAGTTCACAGGCTCAAGAATTAAATCCTCCTGTTCGCTATCGTTGGATGATGATTAATAGCTACGATCTAATGTTTTTTGCTCATTATTTAACAGCAAAAGAAATGATAGAGCCCCAGCTAGACTCTATCAAAGCTTGGCAAACACAAAGCCCTGTTGAGCTTAATATCCAAGCAAATTTATTTCATATCTACGGCCAATTGCTAGTTCGCCAAAAACGTGTTGCGGACGCTTTACCTTACTTTTATGAAGCCCTAGCGTGGTTTAAATCTATTGACCAAAACCATCCTTCTATTTTTGTTATTAACCTCGTTTTAGGAGAAGCGTTCTTACATGCCAACGATTATGTCAAAGCTGAACAATTCTTACGTAAAGCCATTGAGCTTATTCCTGCAGGACGTGTGGACGCGATAAGTTATTTATATGGCAACCTTGCCCTAGCCCTAAACCGTCAACAAAAGCATAATGAAGCTTTAGAAGTGATTGAGACCTATTTAGCGGACCCTGTTGACCCTCGTCGTGACTACTTGCTCTTCTTTTGCTTAGTGCAAATTGACGTGCTACGCAGCCTAAATAGATTTGACGAAGCACTGCAACTAGCAAATGACACACACCAGCTGGCACTGGAAGTGGGTGATAAGGATTATTTAAAAGATTCAGTACGCCAACTTGGCTTTTTATTGGCTGAAAACGGACAACTTGAGGAAGCTGAACGCTACTTAAAATCGGCGATCGAATCTCCTTCAGGAATTCGTGAAGGCAATTCACCTGAGGCGTATTTAGATTATGTGACTGTGCTTAAAGATCTCGATAAAGACGATTTAGCCCTAGAATACTATGAGCGTTTCCATAAAGCCTATGTCGATGAACAAAAACACATTAACCAAATTATTATTCGCAACCTTGAATTTCAGCAGGTTAATCAGCAACTAGAGCAGCAGCAAGCCTTGTCTCAAGCGCAATTGGAGCTGGCCAAAGTGAGCGAAAGTCGAGCGCACCTCAAAACACGTACCTTCATTTGGGCTTCGATTACTCTTGCATTAATCCTTGTTTTCATTTCTTTCATGCTGATAAAGCTACGCAGCAAAAGTGCTAAACTTCATGATTTAGCTGTCCGTGATCAGCTGACTGGCGTTGGAAATCGACACGCTTTTCTCGAAACCTTTAACAAACCTAAATACAGCCAGCTAATCATTGCAGACATTGATGGCTTAAAGCGTTACAACGACCAATTTGGTCATCTTAAAGGTGATGAGTTAATACAAACTTATGCTTCCCATTTATTGTCGGCCATTCGAGGCTCTCGCTCTAAATTATTTCGTATTGGCGGAGACGAGTTTGCGATACTAGTCACCCACTCTATTTCTATTCAGGTGATTGAACAATGGATACTAGACGCCGTGTTAAAGACCCAGCAATCGGGCTTTGAACACTCTAGTATTAGTTATGGTGTTTCAAGCCGCGAAGAAGCCAAAACAGATCAAGAGTTTATTTCTCTAGCTGATCAAAGAATGTATGAAATGAAAAGTAACCATAAGTAGTAAAGCTCTAACTGGCTATTGGCTTAATTAACGCATAAGCACAGTAGCACTCTGTTAGCTTTTTTTAGGAGTAGTCTGAGCAAATATTTTAAATTCTCTGGTCATATGAGCCTGATCGCTAAAACCACACTCTATGGCTATTTCCACTAAACTTAGCCCCGCATTGGTTCGAATAAGCTCAGCAGCCTTTTTCACTCTACGTAGCCTTTGATACTCTTTTGGCGTCATATTTAGCCATTGTTTAAACTGACGCTCTATTTGTCGTAGCCCTAAATTTACTTGATCCGCTAGTTCTATAATGGGCGTGTCTTGGTTTAACGCTTGTAAAGCTTTTTCAAAGGGCTTTGGAATCCCATAGTGCTGTTTAAAGTCCGTTTGCAGCCAGCTCTCGATATACGCTACTCGATCAGTATTTTCACTCATTATGCTAAGGGCTGAGTTAAGGTCATTGAACTTATACTCCTGATCCATTTGCTCACTTAAAAAAGTAGGCTTTTGATAATGCTCGCCAAATAGTTCATACCCGACCCCGGGCTGAAATCGAATACCTGCAAACTGAGCGCCCGGTGATATTTCCAACATATCGGATGTAGACTGTGCTGGTAAATAGATAGCCCCTTTTGGTACGAGATTACCATTTAAAACCACCTTTCCATTAAGGTGAAATACGATGCCGCTACCAGCATCAGAAAACAGTTGCTTAGTGAGTTTTTGCGAGCCTTTTAAAGGTAAACATGCTGACCAAACAGCCTGTACGAATAAAAACAACTGACTGCTAGGCGCAGTCAGTTGCAAAGCAAGGTTTAGTTCAGGTTCACTGGGCGGCTTTATAACTTCCTACCTCTGGTTTAAAAACTCTGGCGACACGATTCCAGCTGTTTATCGCATTCACTGCCAAGGTTAAATTCACCAAGGTTGCTGACCCCAACTGTTTGTCGAGCTGTTGGTAGGTATCTTCTTCAATTGTTTGGTTTAATGTCAAGATCTCAGCCCATTTCAAAGCCAACCGCTCAGTTTGCGAATAATATGGCATATCTTGCCAAGCGCTTAAGCCAATAACGCGCTCTGCTCTCTCGCCTGCAGACAACGCCTCAGCTTGATGCATATCAATACAGAATGCACACTGGTTAATTTGTGATACTCGTAGCTTGACTAGCTCCCAGGTTTTTAAACTCACTACTTGGTCTTCTGCAAAAGCGGTTTTAAAGTAGCTCTCTTGTTCCATTAATATCGTCATTGCTTGAGGTGCCAATAGGAAATAATTTGCTCTTGTCGTCATAAGGTTACTCCTTTTTAATAAAAAGGCAGAATACGAAGATAACCGTAGAAAATATTGAATAAATTCGACATGCTCAACTAAAAAAGCCCCTGAAGTATGACCTAACGTCTTCTTCAAGGGCTTACTGCTGTATTTTATCTCGTTTTTTTAAGCTTTAGCTGCTTCGCCGTTTATTTCAGGTGTGACTTCTACTTTTACTTGTTTCTCTTTTTCCTCTGCCATTTCTTCAGGGATCAACAGGTTTAGCACAATTGAAATGATGGCTGCTGGCAGTAAGCCTGTTGCCAATAAGGATTTAACAATCGGATTAGCATGTTGTAGTGCACTAGGTTCGAGCATCAAGCCTAAGCCTACTGATACAGATAGTGCAAAGATCAGCATATTACGAGATGTCCATTCCACATCTGCTAACATTTTTATGCCAGAGGAAACCACCATACCAAACATAACAATCACGCCTCCACCGAGTACGGTAATTGGAATACTAGCGATCACTGCCCCAATCTTTGGAATAAGCCCACAAAGGATGAGGAATAAGCCGCCAAAGGTCACCACATGACGGCTCATCACGCGTGTCATGGCAATAAGACCAACGTTCTGTGAAAATGAAGTATTTGGTAATGCGCCAAAAAATGAAGAAAAAGCAGTCCCTAAACCGTCTGCATAAGTGGCACCTTTGATTTCTTTATCGGTTGCTTCTCGGTCGGCACCACCTTTGGTAATACCTGATACATCACCTACGGTTTCAATCGCTGAAATAAGCGACATCAATGTCACACCAATAATTGCAGTGGCAGTAAATTCAATTCCAAAAGGCAGCACTTTAGGCAGCTCAAAATAGCTTGCACGAGCCACATTACCAAAACTTACCATGCCAAGCATATAGGCAACGATATAACCAGCAATTAGCCCTAGCAAAACAGAAGAAACCGACAACATGCCTCGGCAAAAGAACTTAAACCCAATTGTCGTAAAGATCACCACGCCGGCAACAAACCAGTTTTGTAAACTACCGAATGCCGGTGTATTCATGGCTGGCACACCACCTGCAGCATATTGAATACCAACTCGCAATAAAGATAGGCCAATCATGAGTACAATCAAACCTGTCACAAGAGGAGGCAAAGCAAAACGTAAACGGCCTACAAACGGAGCAATAGCAGCTTGAATCAAACCTCCCACTAAGACACCGCCTGTCACCACGGCCATGGCCGCAACACCTTGCCCTGCGACTAGTGGAATTAAGATGGGAATGAACGCGAAGCTAGTACCCTGCACAATAGGCAGGCGTGACCCTACTGGCCCAAAACCAATGGTTTGCAATAAAGTCGTCACACCCGCCAGTAACATACACATTTGCATCATGTAGATCATATTGCCAAATTCGGGTGAATTTGAACCAAAACCAAAGCCAGCGGCTCCACAAATAATAATGGCTGGAGTGACGTTAGCAATGAACATGGCTAACACGTGTTGGATTCCGAGGGGGATAGCTAATCCAATCGGTGGCGTGTAATTTGGATCTTTTAATTGTTCTGGAGTGCCCAGGGAAGAGCCTGTATTCGTAGTGTTGTCTCGCGGCATAGATCTGTACTCCCTCATTTTCTTTAAACATGAGTCTAAAAAAGCAAGATCTATACCCATTTATACAATTTGTAATCTAAACAAAACATTTCGGACTGTTCTTAGCTAGCTGTAATAATGTCCTTACCGTAATTTATGGTTGCCATTATTTTGTAATGCTAATAGAAGAGGAAGTTTTCTCTCCATTTTTTGACCTGACACTATGGTCGTTTGCATTACCGCCGTACGAAATAGCGCCAAGCAGCCATAGCGTATTGGCCCCTTATTATCAACATTTTATTTAAACTGATTCGCCAATAGTCATTATTATCAATTTTAATAAGAGTGATAACATGGTAGTCAAATTCGAAGATGAACATTCATCCATAAATACATTTCACTCCATGTAGGTGAGGACAGTATGCAGAAAACAATTTTAATCACAGGTTCAACAGATGGTATTGGCTTGGCAACCGCAAGAAAACTCGTAAGTGAAGGCCACTACGTTCTCATCCATGGCCGTAACCCGCAAAAACTTGCAGAGGTCGAGGCTTTATTGGGGGATATTCAAGGTGGTGGTCGTGTTGAAGGCTATGTGTGCGACCTTTCTAATCTTGCCGATGTAGAGGCGCTGGCTGTTGCTATCGCAGCGCAACACCGCAAACTCGATGTGCTGATTAACAATGCTGGAGTGTATGTTGTTCCAAATGTTACAACGGTTGATCAACTGGACGTCCGCTTCGTTGTCAATACAATAGCGCCTTACTTATTAACACAGCGCCTTTTGCCATTATTTGGTACGGCTGGCCGTGTTATCAATTTATCTTCCGCTGCCCAAGCGAGCGTTGAACTGGCTGCTCTTACGAGCGCCAATGCAGGTCCCTCAGATGGCGCTATTTACGCCCAAAGTAAACTCGCTATCACCATGTGGACATTCGAGATGGCTCAGCGCTACAAAGAAAATGGCCCTGCTTTTATTGCCGTAAACCCTGCCTCTTTTCTAGGCAGTAAAATGGTAAAAGAGGCTTACGGTATGGCCGGTAAAGACCTAAGCATTGGAGTAAACATTTTGTCTGGGCTCGCTCTTTCTGATGAATATTCTACTGCATCGGGTAAGTACTTTGACAATGACGTAGGTCGCTTTGTGCCCCCTCACCAAGATGCTTTGAACTCCAGTAAAAATAAAAAATTGGTAGACACCATTGACAATTTGCTAGCAAGTAAAGTGCTTTAACGACTGAGCAGATTAGTTCGGCGCTAATAACTCATTTGGATATTAGCGCCTAAGCATCTTAGCTCCTGGGCTATGCGGCCATGCAAGTACACCATTGGTGCAAACTCTAGTGGTCCCATAAACTAGCCAAGCATCATCAATGGTTTCTATTACTGCATCTACTTTTAACTGGTCAGAGTTTTGTTCTGCCACTTCTAATGCTGCAATTCCTGAATCATACTGACCAGACAAAAGCCCTTGAGCTACTGCTACGGTTGACTGCTCTTCAAACTGCTCTGGCCAAGCTGATAAATCGGCATAGCTACGTGTCGCGGGATGAAAAGCAATTGACACAGGACTCGCTATATCACGACGAGTTAATATTCCAAGAGGCTTTCCAGGAGCAATAAAAGTGTCAATAACATACAGCAAGCCTTGATTTAGCCCCAATGTTTGCGCTACTTCTGGGTGTGCTGCGCATTGTATAATATGATCTACTGCGCCACTTTTAATCTTTTGCACCGCATCAGAAAAACCTTGCACTAATTCAATACAGTAATGCTCAACACCAATGTAATCTAAATATTGCTGGCTCACCATTTCGTGATTACTACCGCCGGGGCCTAGGGTTGCGACTCGTATCATTTTCTAAAGCCTTAGTATCTATGGATATTTCATTATAATGAGCCTTGCTCAATCAGAAAAACACTGGCGCCAAAAACATATATTTAATAATGATTCTCAATTTTATTTATACGTAACAATGTTATGCTATAACAAATCATTTATGGGGGTATTCTATGCACGCTCTTTCTTCTTTAAAAACAACTAAACGCCGCCACCCAGACTGCCAAGTAGTTAAACGACGTGGCCACCTATTTGTAATTTGCAAGTCAAACCCAAGGTTTAAAGCCGTACAGGGCAAAGGCGGAAAAAGCGCGGCAAGTAACTCAACCAGTAATTTTTAAAGCCATAAACGTAAAACATACATTCATAGCGCGACTCTGAGGAGCTTGTTAAATTTCTTCAACTCCTTTAACAAGCTTTCCTCAGCCCGCTGCAGCCCAATACGAGTCAGAAATTAATTCGATCTCAACGATATCTTTTATTAAATTACAGTGACATTACTAAAACTTAGTTACGCTGCTTTCTTAACCCATCTAAGAACACGTTTACGTATTCAGCAAAGCTTGTATCTAATGGGTTATCATAACCATTTTGCCACCGCAGAATAAAAGCTTGATTTAACATATTAGGTAGATATTTAGCGAGTTTAGGATAGCGCTCAGCCGTTAGGTCTTGAGCACTATTCCGTAACATAGCTTCCCATTCACCTTGGTTCTCTTTCGGTAACCGAGCAAACTCCATTGCAACAAACCCACACAAAGAGGCAATTACACAACCACCATTCTTTAGAAACCAATTTAAACATGGCTTATCAATAAGGCTGATAGAATCAACACACTTGAGAAGAATTGAAAATCAATTATACTGTATATATATACAGTATAAGGTATGCTTCATGCGCGTAACATATTTAGGTTCTGCCGAATCCCAAACATTTTTATCTTCTCACCCAATAAAGATTCCACTGTACATAGAGTCTGTTTCAGCAGGTTTTCCCTCTCCAGCTCAGGACTTTATTGAACGCAACTTGGATTTAAACGAGCTATGCATACAGCACCCTAGTGCGACGTTTTTTGTCCGAGCTCAGGGGGACTCAATGATAGACGCTGGCATTTTTAGTGATGACATATTAGTTGTCGACCGTTCACTAACAGCAAGACATGGCGATATCGTTATTGCCTGCTTATACGGGGAAATGACAGTTAAATCATTGGAGCTGACTCCCGAAGTTGCATTAAGACCTAAAAACAAAGCGTACCCTGCTATCCCCATTTCTGAAGAAAGTGGTCTGGAAGTCTTTGGCGTGGTAACCAATATTGTAAGAAGAGTACAGCAATGAAGCATGTTTTTGCTCTGGTCGATTGCAACAACTTTTATGCAAGTTGTGAAAAGTTGTTTCGCCCGGATCTTAAGCACAAACCAGTTGTAGTGTTATCGAATAACGATGGCTGTGTGATCGCCCGCTCACAAGAAGTTAAAGCGCTAGGATTAAAAATGGGGGCTCCTTTATTTTCCATCCGCGAACAGATTCGGCGACATCACATTACCTGCTTTTCTTCAAATTATGCGCTCTATGCAGACATGTCGAACCGCGTTATGAACTTACTTGAACAGGAAGCGCCAAACGTTGAGATTTACTCTATTGATGAGGCTTTTCTAGAATTAACAGGAGTAGAATCTTTAAAAGACTATGAAAGCTTTGCTCGCAATATGAAGCAAAAAATTGACTCGTGGACAGGCATCACAGTAGGAGTGGGTATCGCTCCTACTAAGACTCTTGCCAAACTCGCAAATCATGCTGCTAAGACCTATCCGGCAACTAAAGGTGTAGTCGACTTATTAGCAACACACAGGCAAAGAAAGCTCATGTCTTTAGTGGATGTAAAAGAAGTTTGGGGCGTAGGCAGACGGCTCTCTGAAAAGCTTCGCACAATGGGTATTCACACCGCTTTAGACCTTGCTGATAGTGACCCACGGGAATTGAAAAGGCAATTCTCAATCGTCCTAGAACGTACAATCCACGAGCTCAATGGCACCTCTTGCCTTGAACTAGAGAATATCCCAACCACTAAAAAACAAATTATTTGCAGCCGTTCGTTTGGCCATAGAATTACGCTTAAATCAGAGTTAGGAGAGGCTATAGCCGAATACGTATCACGTGCAGCAGAAAAGTTAAGAGAAGAGAAGCAACTTGCAAAAGTAATTCAAGTTTTTATTCGTACGGGGGGATTTAACCCCAATGAACCCGCTTATAACAAAGCATTGAGTATAGAACTAACCTATCCTACAAACGACACGCGAACACTACTAGCTGCTGCAAATAGCTTATTTGAAAAAATATTTCAGCCGGGATTTCGTTACGCTAAAGCTGGTGTCATGTTGAGTGATTTCTATGCTAGCAATAGGTTACAGGAAGATCTCTTTCACAACACACCCCCTTCTGGTGCCAGCAAATTAATGCAAGTCATAGATACCATTAACCAAAGTGGTTTAGGTAACGTTTTCTTTGCCGCTCAAGGTGTCACTCCTCAGTGGTCAATGAAAAGAGAGTACCTCTCCCCTGCTTATACAACAAAATGGAAAGACATCCCATCGGTTTGGTAGTACAGTTAAATCATGGGGGTTGTGCGCCCGGCCGCGCATTACGGCCTTCGGCCTAACGGCGCCCTACGATTGGGGATGCGGTAAAATATAATAGGTTGCGGTTATTTATTTACGCTGACGCTGACGCGTCGAGGTACGAGACAGGCGCAAGTAAATGGATAACCACAACCGATATGTTCAATATCGGTTATATGGGCGCTTTGCACCCAGCGGCGCATTACGGCCTTCGGCCTAACGGCGCCCTACGATTGGCGGCAAATGATCTCCATGGATTTTGGGCAATTTGTAGGTCACGGTTCGCGAAGCGAATCTGACGCCAAGGGCGCAGCCCTCGTGTTACACCACGCAATTTGGTTCAATCATGGGTGCTTCGCATCCAGCGGCGCATTACGGCCTTCGGCCTAACGGCGCCCTACAGCCGTGGGCGTAGTCCTCATGTTACACCAACGCAATTTGGTTCAATCATGGATGCTTCGCACTCACGGCGCATTACGGCCTTCGGCCTAACGGCGCCCTACAGCCGTGGGCGTAGTCCTCATGTTACACCAACGCAATTTGGTTCAATCATGGGTGCTTCGCATCCACGGCGCATTACCATTGGGGGATGCGGTAAAATATAATAGGTTGCGTTTATGCACTTACGCAGGCGCCGACGCGTCGAGGTACGAGACAGGCGCAGGTTAATGGATAATCACAACCGATACGTCCAATGTTGGTTATATGGGCGCTTCGCACCCAGCGGCGCATTACGGCCTTCGGCCTAACGGCGCCCTACGATTGGCGGCAAATGATCGCCATGGATTTTGGGTGATTTGTAGGTCACGGTTCGCGAAGCGAATCTGACGCCGAGGGCGTAGCCCTCATGTTACACCAACGCAATTTGGTTCAATCATGGATGCTTCGCACCC
>NZ_BAAGVX010000031.1:0-478 GCF_054780655.1 Marinomonas epiphytica | reverse complement strand
GCATTACGGCCTTCGGCCTAACAGCGCCCTACGATTGGCGGCAAATGATCTCCATGGATTTTGGGCAATTTGTAGGTCACGGTTCGCGAAGCGAATCTGACACCGAGGGCGTAGCCCTCGTGTTACGCCACGCAATTTGGTTCAATCATGGATGCTTCGCACCCACGGCGCATTACGGCCTTCGGCCTAACGGCGCCCTACGATTGGGGATGTGAAAAAATATAATAGGTTGCGGTTATGCATTTACGCAGACGCGTCGAGGTACGAGACAGGCGCAAGTTAATGGATAACCACAACCTATACGCCCAACGTCGGTTTTTTGATGATGTAAACGAAAAAAACCCACACGACATTTGTCGTATGGGGTTTCTCTTATATTAAAGCTTGACGACGACCTACTCTCACATGGGATCTCCCACACTACCATCGGCGATGGCGCTTTTCACTTCTGAGTTCGGGATGGGATCAGGTGGTTCAA
>NZ_BAAGVX010000030.1:0-78007 GCF_054780655.1 Marinomonas epiphytica | reverse complement strand
AATCGAACAAGTACGTACTGCTAAAGCAGGTGTTGATGCACTAGCTAAAACTCTTGAGCTTCAAGGCGTAGCGGTAGATGCCAGCGTTAACCTAAGCGGTGCACATACTTTCGCTGAAAAAGAAGCCGCATACCAAGCTAAATATGCTGAGCTTCAAGCACAATTTAACAACCTAGCGTCATAAGCTAGTTTAAAACCAAAATAAAGGCCGAATGTGATTCACATTCGGCCTTTTTATTATCCATGTATAACCTAAAACCCTGTGCGCCGTTGGATGCGCAGCGCCTATGTTTACACCAATCTCCATTTGAATTATTCGTCGCCAAATCGTAGGGCGTGTTAGGCCGAAGGCCGTAATGCGCCGTTGGGTGCGCAACACCCATAATTCCATTAAATTCCACCAGACTTACACGAGGGCTTGGCTCTTAGTGACAAAGCCACTAGAGTCTAAACAGGCTTTTATATCTGGTTACCCCAGCCCGTTAGCTGCAAACAAGGCCCTGAAAAAATAATATTACCTTCTTGTTCAACTCTAAGGTGTTCGCTATTTTTTATAGTACCCCATTCTGCCGCTGTAAGGTTACGACTAGTGATATCGACCAATAACCCCAAAGAAATTATGGCACCGCTGCCTTTCTCAACACTAAAAAGCTCCCACTGAGATATATCCGCATTTTTTAAGCCAGTTACCCATTGAATATGGGCTCTCGATTGTCCCGCATGTTTACCTTTATAAGCTGTTATTACGAATTGAGTATCTTTAGGAGGCGCCCCCACCCCATTAGCTAGTTTTGTCATAACCGCTAGATATCCAATTGATTGAGTCTTTTCGATATTTTTTCCCTGCAAAATAAACATAAAAACCGTCAGTATCAGGATCGAAGTCCCTAAAGAAGATACGCCCGCAGTCCACCACAAAAATGGGCGCTTATACCAAGATATTTTTGCTTGCGCGCACTTCTGCTGTGAAAATAACTGGTGCTCTACATTCTTCCAGACTCTATCTGGCGGCTTTAGATGTAGAGTAAGCTCATCCAATTGAGTAAAATGTTCTTGCCAAACCAATATTGCTTTATCCAAATGTAAATGAGTAATACGTAACTTTTGCACATGACGCCTTACCCGCTCAGTTTGTAGGCCTAGTACAAAATTACTAGCCAAATGGTTAATCACTTTTGATCGGCTATACCTTAATCTCGAAGGCATTTTTCTACCTCCTGTAAACCTCTTTTGATCCACGTTTTTAGCGTTCCAAGCGGCTGCCCCAGTTTCACAGCGAGCTCTGAATGACTAAAACCATAAAAATACGCCAGAGTAATTGCTTGTCGCGGCCCTTCACGTAATTTCGCTAAACAAGAGTGAAGAGCATAACCAGTATTCTCAAATAGTGCTTGTTCTGTACAAGTATCCGTAAGTGTTTCTTCATAGAGCTCACTGGCATCAGCTATTCGTTCTGCTCGCTTATTTTTTCGGAGTGAGTCCAAAGCACAATGACGAGTTAATTGACAAATCCATGGCCAAGGATCACCAGAGGTAGAATGATATTGGGAGCAATTTAGCCAAATTTTTACGTAGCTCTCTTGCAACACATCACAAGCAAGATCTGGGTTACTCAATATTTTTATCAGTAACCCATAAAGCCTGCTACTTGTTTTAATATACAATGACTCAAATGCAGCCTGATCACCAAGCTTAATAAGAGACATATCTTTCTCAAGTTCAGCTTTCCAACTCAAATTTTATCCTTAATATTTCTTGCACTTCACTAGTAAGCACCATCTCGCTTTGAAACGATGTGCCACACACCTTTTACACCATCGCCACTAATATCACCACGCTCAGTATCTTTAATCCAAGTATATAGAGGCTGTCCATTATAGGCCCATTGGTAAGAGCCATCTTCGCGTTGAATTTTTGTATATTTCTGAGTATTTTCATCACCTACACTGGCTAAAGCAGGCGGCCATAAAGTTGCACACTTGCCATAGCAATTAGAAACTCCTTCTCCATCTTTATCAAAAGTGTAAAGTGTCATCCCCTCTTTATCTGCTAGCACTGCCCCCTTGCTTGTCTCAACCCAAGTAAAATCCGTATTTGGAGCTCGCTCAGAGGTAGTGTTACACCCAGTAATCACTGCACCAAAGACCGAAATCCATATTATTTTTTTCACTGAACTGCTCATATTCATTTTCCTATAGCAATATTATTGATTGACTCTTCTTTTTCAGAAGCTCGCTTTATAGAAACGCTTTGAACCTTGTAATTGGATGCAGGTGAAAATTTTTTTTGCTCACTTCAGCAATACCAATGATGACCCAAGTAAAAACTGCGCCCTATATGCGCAACGGCAGCATTGCGACACTGGCAGACGTCATCGACTTTTACTCAGAACTCAACGAAGAAAGGCTCCACGCCGATGGCGAAAAAATACTTCGCCCTTTACACTGGAGCCAAGAAGAAAAAACCAATATGGCCGATTTCTTAACCTCTCTCACTGGAAAGGTGACATCCGCTTCAGAAAACAAAACACTGTTTCCGCAATGTTTTCCAAACTGATTTTCTAACATCAAAGAACGAGAATGGCCGTAGGTACATAAAGAGCTGCATAGTCAGAGCGAAAAAACACGTCACCTAATACACAGTTGCTCACCATCTCGTTGTTCTACATCAAACTTTATTTAACTCAGCGCGAGAATTTGCCACCGCTCGCCACGCAAACCTTTACTAAGATGCTACTATAGGTGACTTTATTTGCATTTTTATCTAAGGGATTATCACTATGCCATTCTCTGCCATGACTATTGAAGGTGCTACTGTAAATTTTGATGAGAAATTCACACTGCATAATATTAATTGGCAGTTATCAGCTGAACAGCATTGGGTTATTACAGGAGCGAATGGCTCTGGCAAGTCCGCCCTTGCAGCGGTGCTTGCCGGCGTAGGAGAGCTCACATCAGGCGCTATTACAGGCCAGCCAAAACGTGTCGAGCTGGTGTCCTTTGAGGCTCAAGCTGAGTTGATCGCTCAAGAGTTAAAGAAAGACGATGCAGACATTATGGATGTCATTTCTCTGGGAACACCAGTGAGTGAGATCATTTTTGATTATTGCGCTGATCACTCACTTGCCCAGCAATTGATCGAAAAATTTGAGCTTACAAACTTGTTAGACAGAGCCTTTCGTAAACTTTCTACGGGCGAAACTCGCAAAGTCATGTTAGTTCGCGCCCTTGCTAATCAGCCAGACTTACTCATTCTAGATGAGCCTTTCGACGGTTTAGACGCCAACACGCTTACGATGCTGCAAGAGCACTTAACTAACATTGTCGATACAACGGCCATGGTTTTAGTGCTCAACCGCTTTGATGAAATGCCCAGCTTTATTTCCCATATTGCCTATGTGGACAAAGGGCAGTTGGCACTGACAGTAGATAAATCGAACCAGCAAGCTTACGATGAGCTGTATCAACTTTTGCATTTAAAAACCGCCGACCTTGATATACCTGAGGCGGATTCAAGCTCAAGTCTGCCTTCTTTAGATCCACAACAACCTCTTGTACGATTAACCAATGCCACTATTAAATATGGTGATACCCTGATCGTTGACAAGCTCAACTGGACCATAGAACAAGGCCAACATTGGCAACTCAGTGGGCCAAATGGCAGTGGCAAAACAGGCGTTCTATCACTGATTACAGGCGATCACCCACAATGCTACGTGAACGACATATTTGTGTTTGGATTTCAGCGTGGCAATGGGGAAAGCATTTGGCAGATTAAACAGTTTATTGGCTATGTTTCTACCGCTCTACAATGGGAATATCGTGTCAGCACCAGCTGTAGAAACGTGATTATTTCTGGCTTCTACGACAGCATCGGCATGTACTCTAAAGCCACAGATAAAGAGAAAGCCATTGCAAATGAATGGCTTGCCTTATTAGGTATGACAGACCGAGCCGACGCCCCATTTAATGGACTTTCTTACGGAGATCAACGTTTACTGCTCATCGCAAGAGCTATGGTCAAACACCCTCCCCTGCTCATTCTGGACGAACCTTGCCTCGGCCTTGATGATATGAACAGACAACTGGTATTAGCCTTAATTGAAAAACTCTGCCAAGGCTCAGAAACCACCGTTTTGTATGTAAACCACCATGCGGAGGATCAAATCAGCGGGATAGAGAATTATTTGGAGTTAGTGAAGAAAAAATAGAAATACTACCTATTTTCATCTAAAGCGTTTATAACTTTCTCAGCAAATTCAATAGACTGAATCCCACTATATTGCATAACTGCAATCATCGCTATCACAACCCATAATACACACAATAAGATATACACCTCTAGATTTAGTCCAAAACTTAAATCTATTAAAGATAAAATCAAGGGCACTAAAGATATAGCACAAAAAAATGAACAACCGAAAAAGGAAATTAGTCTCAATTTATATTTTCTATTACGTTTTTCTTTGGTATCGATATCTTCTCGATAACATATACTAGTGACTACTTTTTTATCATTTCTATTTTCTAATAACCAAAATGAACCTTTTTTATAGTTCATTAAAATATTCAAAGGATCTCTTTGACCTAGTAAAAAGCGTGCTACTGAAGATTTTACTATCCTGCCTCCCATTAAAGCGTGATATGCTAATTCAAGATCAGAATCTCCCATTTCTTTCCATTTATCATTTTCAAATAAATTTTTGGAAAAAATATAATCTTCTCTTAATTTTTCTTTCTGCTTAGATTCCGAATTAAATAAATTAAAATTTTTTAATAAAGTTTCAATAAATTTAATAGACTCCTCTACCATGACACCCTCCAAATTAATTTTAATTCAAACCAACCTAATTTCTAATCTTCTCAAGAAGAGATCACGACACAAGAAAAAACAGAAAACATATCAAGACCTCCAGAACAGATTGAACGTTTAACTTCCGAGCACAAAACTGCATTTCTTCATTGGGTTAAACACTTCGAACTATCCAACCCAAGACAATTAAAACGCTTAAATAATACTTATAAGTTTTTACGTAATTTTTACGGTGAAGACGAAATGCAACAAAACTATAAAGCTCGTTACTACCCCATGCTAGTAACATTATGTGCACTAGAACATCTTAATAATCTGGATGACCTAGCCCTCAAGAAATCATTAACAAAACACTTGACGAGAGTACAACTAACACCTGAAGAAGAGAAAGATTTAGGTGATCATAAAATCCACTCAAACGTAGTGGAGCTAGCCAATCAGAAGCTCTCTAATACAACTATGGTAAAAGCCATAGAGCCTTTTGTATTACCGAGCATTGAAAGCATTAAACCTGTGGAAGCTGAAAAATAAAACACATCAACACCGAGCGAAGCTTCTCGTGCTTGCACGCCGAAGCGAGGTGTTGGTTGTTTTATAAAGTATCAATTAGATTCTCTTTAACACTGTTTTGAGGTCGACTGAGATACTTTCTTCATTTGCGCGTTCCTTCGCGATTTTCAACAATTCCATGTCTTCAAGCTTATCCATCAAGGCTTCATAAGCAGCGGCAGGCACACAATAAAAAGCAGGCTCATTGCGATTCAATACAGCAACCGCTTCGCCATGAGCACTGGTTGCCACTTTCATTGGGTTGGCTTTGAACTCGGTAATGCTGGCAGCAACATCTGCCAAAACTCTAGAAGTCATTTAAACACCCTCTAAATAAGTCTTTTAAAAGGTCATTTTAGTCATCAGGTTTTGATTTGGCAACGACAAAACACATCAACACCGAGCGAAGCTTCTCGTGCTTGCACGCCGAAGCGAGGTGTTGTGTGTTTTATAAGGTGCTAATCAGACTAACCTCTGTAGCGCCCTTCCCCATGCCTTATTAAAAACCAATAAGGTATAGGTACAATTTTTATGAGGCTCATGACCACATAAAAACTTACAACATGATAGAACCGCGACCAATCGATTGAATAGGCCCTGTTGGTTTTCCGGTAGGCGAGCCGCCCTCTTGTTCTAAGGTCAACTCAAATAATTGATTTTCGGCCAGAGGGGGTAATTGATCTAGCGCTATATTTAACGTTTGCCCTTTCTCCACCAAGCCTAAAGATACTGGTGCATCCCATCCGTCTGCTTTCGTCCAAAACTGCAACACCATGCCTTCTGGTATTTCTACTGCTGCTAAGGGAACAAGCTGGATTTGTTTTGCTTGGCTGGTTTGAATAACCCAACCTGGCGTTTTATTCTCAGGCGCCACCAATACAGCAATGTAGGTAGGGTCACTCATAATTGGCGTAACGGTTTTCAACTGCACAGCAAAGAATATAGCAAAAGCAAAACCAGCAACCGATAAACCTCGCCATAAAGCCAAACTTTGCCAGAAAGATGTCTGTTTAATTGGAGCCGATTTGTTTGTTTGTACAGATGTCTCTAGTGCGTCCAAACTGCGTTCAATACGTGCCGATAACGGCTGAGATGCAGGCATTGGCTCTAAGCGATCGGTAATGGATGCAAAGTGTGCTTGCCATTGATTTACTTTTCTCTGTAACTCTGTGCTTCGAGCCAATCTTGATTCAAAGGCGCTACGTTCATCTGCACTCAGCGTCCCCAGTACATATTGCCCAGCCAAGGTGTTGTCCGTTTCAGGAGTTTCATCTGTATACTGATTCATTGTAAACACTCCTTTAAAACTTTAAGGCTACGTTTAATCCACGACTTCACTGTGCCCAGAGGCTTATCCAATAATTGAGCTATTTCATCTTGTGTATAGCCATCTACATAGGCGTGCAAAATACAGAGTTTACGGTCGGGCTCTAACCTATCTATACAAAGATGAAGCTCATTTTGCGCTAAAGGATCTTTCGCCAGTTCGGATAAAGCATTAGGGGTTTGATCCTCCTCAACCAACTTGTTATCACACAGGTCGAGTAGAAACTCAGGTTCAGAAAGCACTTGCCTTTGACTATATTTCAATGCATTTAAGGCCAAATTTCGAGTCAACGTATATACCCAGCCCCGAGCTGACCCTAACTCGGGGTGATAGCTCCCCGAATTTTTCCAAATCTTTATAAAAGCATCGTGTACGATATCTTCAGCAAGGGGACGGTTTTGTAGAATACGCATCACAACAGCAAGCAACCTTGGCGCTTCCTGTTCATAAAGCTGCCTTAAGGCTTGTCGATTTCCATCAGCACAGTGTTTCAGAACATTTTCATAATCAAAAGAGGTTGGAGATGACACACTGATCTTCCTAATGAAAAAACCCAGTGTACAAAACTGGGCTTTTTAAGTCATTAAAGATGAGAAACAAGAGGTAAACACATATTGCTCACCTTATCTTATTTACCCAAATACTTACTTTGCTTTCCAGAATAAGTAATCACCTGAATAGTTTACAACCACAGTATGACCTACTTTTTCCGTGCTACAACCTTCCATTGGAGCGGCACCGCCTTGTAAATTAATACGTTGGATATAAGTCACCCCTTCCAGTGCGCCTGGTCGAGTCGACGCATTTGCTTTTACCAATTGCATTGGAATACTGCCTTTTGCAGAAGGCGAAACAGCCAGCTGTTTTCCTGTAATAGAAGAGCCATCAAGAGACTCCCAAGTCGCTGGAGGCCCAAAGTAAGACACTAGATGGTTGCCTTTGTTATCACTCAAAATCGCGCGGGGGCCGGCAAATGACCAAGCAACCTTTTTACTGTTTTGTTTATCAGCCTTACATACCCAGGTAATGTTACCTTGTGCGCTTGTTTGCATAGCTACAGTGTTGCCCGCTGGCACCTTTATGGATTCAGGTAAATTATCCTGAGAAAAACCACCTGCATAAGATTGCGAAGCCGCAACAGTTAGAATTGAAGCAATCGTAAGTTGTATACCATCACGCATTTTAAAATTTTTCATTTTTAACCTTCCTATTTTTGAATGAATACCGGTTTAAAAACAGCCAATGTCTTACTGCTAATAAGTACTACAATCGAAAATGGAATTTGGATGCAGAGAAAATAAAAAAATTAAAAACGACGAGTTTTAAGAATTAAAACCTATGAAAGCATAGTACTGCTGAAGGCTGACTAATAAAACACACCAACACTTCGAGGCTTACTCCTAGTAAGGCCTCGAAGTGTTGATAGAGTTTAGTAATACATCTGGCCCTGTTTTAGAGCCCGATGCGCTTAAGACGCGTTTAAAGTAGGGTAATCGGTATAGCCAACAGGCCCTGGTGTATAGAAGGTATCGGCATTCGGTTCATTGAGCTCCGCTCCACGCTTTACACGTTCTGGTAAATCAGGGTTTGCTAGGAAGGGGGTGCCAAATGCTACGCTGTCGGCTTCTTGACTTGCGAGTACTTGGTTCGCTTCTTCTGCACTGTAGCCCATATTAACCATTAGATGCCCCTGGTAGGCTTTACGTGCCACACTAATGACTTGAGCCTCTTGCAGACCAAAGAAGTCTGCCCGCATAACATGTAGGTAGGCTAAGTTGAACTGATTTAGGTGCTGAGCTAAATACTCCATCCAAGCGACCGGATCACTGTCTTTCATGCTATTGAAGCTATTGAGAGGAGATAAGCGCAAGCCCACTCTGCCACTGCCCATCACCTCAGTCACAGCACTTAAAATACGAGACAGAAAACGCGCGCGATTTTCAAAAGAACCGCCATACTCATCAGTGCGCTGGTTACTGCTATCACGTAAGAACTGATCAATTAAATAACCGTTAGCGCCGTGTACTTCTACGCCATCAAAGCCCGCTGCTTTAGCATTCACGGCTGCCTGACGGAAGTCATCAACAATTTGGTCAATCTCTGCAATGGTCAGCTCTTTAGGTACTGTATACGGTTTTTTTCCTTCTGGGGTGTGGGTTTCGTCGTCAATAGCAATCGCACTCGGAGCAACACATGCTTTACCACCATTCAATAATGGGTGGGCCGCTCTTCCAGCATGCCAAATTTGCATGAATATACGGCCATCCGCTTTATGAACAGCCTCAGTCGTCAATTTCCAGCCTTCTATTTGCTGTTGATTATAAATACCAGGATCATTACCAAAGGCAGATGTTCCCTCGCTCACCATGGTACATTCTGTAATCAATAACCCTGCGCTGGCGCGCTGGCTGTAGTACTCTGCCATAAGCTCATTAGGCTGATGAGACTCAGCACGGCATCGCGTTAACGGTGCCATAATAAAACGATTGGGAAGTGAAAGCTCACCTAATTGGATTGGACTAAATAGTGAAGTGGCTTGTTCGCTCATTACATCAGCTCCTGTTAAACCTGTTAGTAAATCAATACCTCCTTGTTAAGGGTAAGGGAGTGAAAAACAACCGCCTGACCAAGTAAACATAGAAGCTTGCATCGCTTTTCCTTATTTAAAGACTAGGTCTTATAAAGCACAAAAAAACCGCTGAATGAGGTCATTCAGCGGTTTAGAGTACATTCAAACAGCTTAAATGAGGTTAACCCCCCATTGCATCTTTGATTTTTTTGTCTGTCTTATATTGGCTCAATGCGTATACAGACCAAATAGCAGCGGGAATCCAGCCAATCAAGGTAATTTGCAATATTAAACAAATAATTCCAGCAAATGGACGACCTATCGTAAAAAACTGCAACCAAGGTAAAAGCAAAGCTAGTAGTAATCTCATTATTGTTAATCCACCATTAAAAACAGTTAGTGTAGATTAAAGCCCAAACTTTGCAAAGTCGCTGCTACTGTGGCGTTCGGGCAGTTGTTCATCCCCCCAGACTCGGTTCACGATTCGTCCTCGTTGTACCGCAGGGCGCTGCTCAATGTGTTTCGCCCAACGCATCACATGTTCGTACGACTCAACCTGTAAAAACTCCGCTGCATCATATAAATTGCCTAGCACTAGATTACCGTACCAAGGCCACATAGCAATGTCGGCAATAGAGTATTCTTCACCTGCTAAGTAAGTGTGGTTGGCTAAGTGTTGGTTAAGCACATCTAGTTGGCGCTTCACTTCCATGCTAAAACGGTCAATGGGGTACTGCATTTTATAAGGTGCGTAACTATAAAAATGCCCAAAACCACCTCCTAGATAGGGAGCTGAGCCCATTTGCCAAAACAACCAATTACGGCACTCTGTTTTACCTGCATGATCAGTAGGTTCCAGCACACTGAATTTATCAGCTAGGTATTGCAGTATAGAAGCTGACTCAAACACTCGTGTTGCAGGCGCCGTGGAATGATCTAACAAGGCAGGGATTTTTGAGTTCGGATTCACTTCAACAAAACCCGATGAAAATTGATCGCCATCGCCAATTTTAATAAGAAAAGCATCGTATTCAGCTTCTTTTATGCCCAATTCGAGTAGCTCTTCGAACATAATTGTCACTTTTTGGCCGTTAGGGGTAGCAAGTGAGTAAAGCTGAAATGGGTGTTCGCCACGAGGCAATTCTTTATCGTGAGTTGCGCCTGCCACAGGACGATTTAGGCTAGCCCATTGACCGCCATTTTCTGATTCCCACTTCCATACTTTAGGTGGAGCATAGCTTTCTTGATTTGCTGAATCTGAGCTCATAACGAGTTTCCTATGTTTAATTTGCTTATCGAATAACTTGTAAAAGCATCCAAAATAACAAATGAATGCGGCAAGGTGTTGAATACTCTATTACAGGAAAATCCTGAAAGGCAACTCCAAGCTTTAGTAACAATTGTGAACTTATTTTTTAATTGCGCGTCTATAAGGGAACCACATCACTTAAGTAGGATGAAACATGGCATATTTAAAAACCCTTTATCGAGTCTCAAATCTAGTGCTGTTAAGCAGTGCGGCGCTTTATCACCTACCAGCAAGTGCTGAAACCCGTTCTTTAATTGTGGCAGGGGGCTGTTTTTGGTGTGTTGAATCTGATTTCGAAAAATACAAAGGTGTAATTGATGTACAGTCTGGCTATATTGGCGGCAGAACGGAAAACCCGACCTACCGCCAAGTTTCCTATAACAACACAGGGCACTATGAAGCAGTAGAGATCAAATACGACGATAACCAGGTCTCACTTGAAGAACTCACGGACTATTTCTGGCGCACTATTGACCCTACCGACCCAAGAGGGCAATTCTGCGATAAGGGCGAGTCCTATCGTACGGCCTTCTTCTATCAAGACGAACAGCAGCAAGCTGTGTTTGAAGCCTCCCTTGCCAAACTAGAAGAAAACAAGCCATTTAAAGGGGAAATAGTGACCAAAATACTGCCCGCTAAAACCTTTTATTTAGCCGAGGATTATCATCAGGATTACTACAAGAAAAACCCCATTCGCTACAATTTCTACCGTAGCAGTTGTGGTCGAGATAAACAGATTGAAAACTTATGGGGAGAAATTGCTAGCAAACACTCCTAGCAATAAGAAAGCGCTAAGGGGGCCCCTTAGCGCTGCTGTAACATTATGAAAGGTGCTTGCCAAAGAAGTCTAACGTACGCTGCCAAGAAAGCTCAGCCGCTTTTTCCACATAACGAGCAGTAGAATCATTATGGAAGCCATGATTTGCACCTGCATAGATATAAGCTGTGTAATCCGCTTTCATGTCTTTTAATGCGGCTTCATAGTCAGGCCAAGTTGCGTTAACTCGCTTATCTAGCTCGGCAAACTGTAGCAATAATGGCGCTTTAATATTGGCAATATACTCTGCCTTAGCAGGTGTGCCGTAATAAGGTACTGCTGCATCAATAACATCAGGAATCCGAGCCGCTAGCATGTTGCTCACATACCCCCCAAAGCAAAAACCAACCACGCCTACTTTGCCAGTGCCTAATTCATGGTTTTTCAAAAACTTAGCGGCATTAATAAAATCGTTTTCGACTTTCACTTTATCAAGGGTTCTTTGCATCGCTCGCCCTTCATCATCATTGCCCGGATAACCACCCAAGGTATGTAGGATATCTGGCGCAAAGGCCACATAACCCGCTTTGGCAAGTCGGCGCGCTACATCTTTGATGTACGGGTTAAGGCCTCGGTTTTCATGCACGACCAACACGGTCGCTCTCTTCTGAGAACCTTCTTTTGGCTGTACTAAATAACCACGCACACTGCCTAAACCGTCAGGAGAGTCAAATTCAGCATAACTTGCAGTTATGTCAGGATCATTGAAGGAAACTTGCTCTGCTAGGGCATAGTTTGGAATCAACCCACCCGATACTGCTGCTGCCGTTAAACCTATAGCAGCTAAGCGGCTTAAGAAAGTACGTCTGTCTATGTCACCGTGAGCATATTCGTCGTACCAATCAAAGGCTTCTTGAGGAATAGTGGCAGAATGTAATTGTTCATTTTGAATCGACATGTCTTAACTCCCGTTTGATAAAAGTATCGCTCGCTAAAAAGATCACTCAATTTAGATTGATCATACAAAAAAAGTTCAACCCTGAACGTCAATTAGTGTAAATTCTGAACAATACACTGAGTTTTCAATGAGCAAGCAAAATCATGCAGCGGCAGACCTTGAAAATTTCATCTTTGCTACTATGTTCTGTAACAAGGCTTTCACAAGTGTGTTGAAAAATACCTTGTTATTAGCTCACCATTTCATTAATTAACTACTAGGAAGTAAGCATGCCAACTACAGTCCCACAGGTTGTTTTTAAAACTCGCGTTCGTAATGAAGAATTAGGTGGACCAAACCCATTTGAGTGGAAAGATGTGTCTACAGATGACCTTTTCAAAGGCAAGAATGTTGTTCTTTTCTCACTTCCAGGTGCTTTCACGCCAACGTGTTCTACTTCGCACTTGCCGCGCTACGAAGAGTTATACGAAGAATTCAAAGGCCAAGGTATTGATGCCGTTATTTGTTTATCTGTAAACGATGCCTTTGTTATGTACCAATGGGGTAAGAGCCAAAACGCTAACAATGTCTTCCTTCTTCCTGATGGTAACGGTGACTTCACACGTAAAATGGGTATGTTGGTTAAAAAAGATAACCTAGGCTTTGGCATGCGTAGCTGGCGTTACGCGATGCATGTTGAGAATGGCGAAATCAAAAAGTTGTTCTCTGAGGCGGGTTTCCAAGACGATGCTCCTGCTGACCCATTCGAAGTGTCTGACGCTGACACCATGCTAAACTACTTGAAAGCTCGCTAAGTTTTTTAGTGCGTTTCTAGTCTAAATAGGCCGCACATGCGGCCTATTGTTTATTCCCACCTTATTTTTCGTCATTTACGTTTCCAAAGCCGGTTCGGAGAAAGAGTAGCAAGCATTTCGTTTTGCTCACCACTAATAGCCGCTAATAAGTACTGCGCTGTGGTAGGTCCGAGCGTAAAACCTTGATGCCCATGCCCAAAGTGGAACCACATATTAGGATGGTTTGGTGCTTGCCCTACGACAGGCAGCATATCTGGCATACAAGGTCTGGTGCCCATCCATTGCGGCTCATTTACCCTCTGCCCTAGCGGCAGAAGCTGAGAAATAGCACGCTCACCTTTTTCCAATTGGCGCGTATCCATTGGCGCATTCAAAGGCACCAGTGACGCCCCTGTCGTAATTCGCAAGCCGCTCGTCATAGGAGCCGCAAGCGCGCCATTTTGCACGTCTAGCAAAGGGCGGCTTAATGGTTCTGAACAGCTGAAATGACCATGATAGCCACGTTTATATATCATAGGAATTTGATAGCCAAATTGCTTCAACAAATTTGGAGACCAAGGCCCCAAACAAACAACAAGGTGCTCGGCATTCTCTACGCCTTCGTCCGTCGCAATCTGCCAGCCATGATAGGTTGGCTCAACCTGTTCAGCTCTGGCTCTAACAAAGCGCCCTCCCCGTTCCACGAACAACTGGGCATACGCTTTGGTTAAGTCACCGGGAGAAGCGCAACTCCAGCTATCGGTAAAATGCACCACTCCTGCGGGGGTCGTTGTTAAAATAGACTCTTCTTGGCGGTATTCCGCTCCCGATAAAATACGAGAAGCAACTTGATACTCCTGCTGTAAACTTTGAGCTCGCGCGGCCCCTATGTCAAACTCAGCTTGATCACGGTACAAAAGAGCCAAGCCTGCATGCGACATTAAGTGCTCACTCTGTGAGGCAGAGATTAAAGGCGCATGATCATTAGTAGCACGTGCAGTCAATTTGGCGTACTGCTGAGCGATAGGCTTAAACTTTGTGATATGCGAATGACGGAAATAGGAAAAAAGAGCAGGTGCCATCTCCCTAACCCCAGACCAACTCCAGTGCACATGGTTAGTCCGCTCAAAGGCAAATTGATATAGTGTCGGCAAATCACGAGGTAAGGCATAGGGCTCAGCCGCTTCTGCCTGAATAATACCTGCATTACCAAAACTGGTTTCTTCACCAACTTGCTGATGATCCACCAAAAGCACGTCGTGGCCTTTTTCTTGTAAGGCCAGCGCACTAGACACGCCAACCATACCAGCACCTAATACTAAAAACTCAGCCACGTTTACCTCCTTGTGGGGCAATTTTCTCAACACTCAACACAATAGCGTCCACCATTGCGTTAATTAACGGGTTACCTATGGCATGGGGCTTAAAAACTAGACCAATCTCTCTTTCAAAGCCCATATCTTCTAACGAAACTTCTTGGATATTTGGCCCCCAATCTGGGTATTCATCTGTTTGTGGCACTATGGCTACCCCCACTTCTAACTCCACCAGCTTTATAATGGCACTGACTTCATCGACTTCACATTTGTCTCTGACTGTCATTTGTTGCTTTTGTAACCAGCGATCAACTTGTCGTCCACCAAAAGATGTTCGGTCATAGCGTACAAACGGGAAATCTCGCAATGCACTTCGCCAATCAGCTATTTCCCAAGTACGTGGCGCAATCAGTCGAAAGGGCTGTCGAATGAGAGTTTGCCACTCTAAGTCCGGTAGCATGTTAAACGTTGGCTTAATAATGACGGCTAAATCTAGCTCTCCTGTATCGACTTTATCAAACAAATCCATTGAAACACCCGGTACTACGCGCGAATAGGTTGTTTTATAGTTCTGCTGAAATTGAGCAATCGCCATGGGTAGAATGGCTCGCTGAATGGTCGTGATTGCTCCCATGGTGATGGTGCTCTCGGCTTCCTCTACTCGGCTTGTCGTGCCAAGCTGGTGATATCGCTCAATAATATCTTTGGCTTGTTCAAGCACACTATAACCTGTTTGATTTAATTGCATAGTGCGCCCCACCCGCTCAAATAAGGACATACCAAGCTCTTGCTCTAAACGCTGCATTTGCGCACTGACAGCCGCTTGCGTTAAGCCAATTTTATTGCCTGCACCAGCAAAGGTTCCTTCACTAGCAACGGAGAGAAGCGTCTTAAGCTCTTTAATCATAAATTAAATTTGTCATTTTTATAAATATTCATTGATATTATTGTTTAATAATAAGATTTACAATCTTAAAACCAAACACAGGAGAAGAAAAATGACTGTTCAACCGTTCCACCTTGCCATACCTGTTTACGATGTTCCTCTTGCGCGTGCGTTTTACCGAGATGTTTTTCAGTTAGAGGAAGGCCGTAGCTCTGAAAACTGGGTCGATTTTAATTTCTTTGGGCACCAATTAGTTATTCACTACCACCCCAAAACGCCTAGTCAGGAAAATGCTAATACCAATCCCGTTGACGGCCATGATGTTCCTGTCCCTCATTTTGGTGTGGTGCTCACTTGGGAACAATGGGAAGACTTAGCTGCACGCTTAACCGAACTTGGTACTCAATTCATCATTGAACCGTATGTACGCTTTAAAGGCCAAGTAGGTGAGCAAGCTACCATGTTTTTCTTAGATCCTTGCGGAAACGCTTTGGAGTTTAAAGCATTTAAAGATATGTCTCAGTTATTCGCCAAATAGCATTTGTATGAAGATATATTTATTATAAAAAATATTTATATTATGAAGATTTAATCATTTTCTAACCAAGTGTTTAGGGTTATAGTGGATTACTACTTATTTTGGAAGGTGATGAGTAATCATGAAGGATTATGACTTCGAGCTTTTTATTAAAGAGCTCGATCTAGCCCAGCAAACACATATAGAGTGGACACATCGTATTTTACGTTGTGTGGTCACTCGTACGGAGTTTGGGCAAGAGTTAATCCAGCCTGATGCCCATAAAGACTGTACATTTGGTCGTTTTTTGCTTTCCTCAGAAGAGCTTTTCAACGCCATTAGCAAGGAAAAAACCTTCCTCATTACCCAACAGCATAAAACGACTCATGATGCGATCAGAGAGATTGGTCTGTGTATTGCTAAGGACATAAATGTAGATCCAAATACGTTAGATGTGTTCGAGCACACCCAACAAAGTGTTCTTAGTCTAATTAGCTTTTTTAAGTCTGAGGCCATGACTCATCTTGCCCCAATGGATGCCCTAACCAAGCTACCATTGCGCCAACACCTAGATCTCGACTTTAAAATCAAATCGTCTCTTGCTAATCAAAAGCCTCTTGTAGTTATGCTGGTTGATATTGATCATTTCAAAAATATCAACGATAAGTATGGCCATAACGTAGGTGATCAAGTTATCCAAGAGTTAATCACTAGTATCAAACCCATCCTAAGGGCAAGTGACCGTCTTTACCGCTACGGGGGCGATGAATTTGTCATTCTAATGCACCCTGAAAGCCCGGATGATAGCTGCTTAACCGTTGCCGAACGCATTCGATCTACTGCAGCAGAGTTAACCTTAAACCTAACTTCTTCCCTGCACATTCCGTTAAGCGTGACGATTGGGGTGACTAAAGTCAATTTGGATGAACCTCTTAAAGAGGCTATCGAAAGAGCCGATCAAGCCATGTACCAAGGCAAAGTCAGCGGTCGTAACCGCTGCGTTGAAATCTCGGAATAGCGACTATCTACTCACTTCATAACTAGTGGCGAAGACTTTCATCCCTTCAATTAGATCTTTAAGTTGCTGTTTTATGAAAGGAAGTTTGTGATCATCTAGCTGATAAACACCCTGTGCTTGTTTAACTTGGTCTAAATAGGTGGCTTGAGAAAGCTCGAGTTGAATGGCATGCTGTTGGCTAGCTGGTTCTCCATATTGACGAGTAATGTACCCTCCCTTGAAGCGTCCATTTAGCACTTGTGTATAACGCGGGCCCAATACTTGAGTCAGCAGGTTGGCAATCCTTTCATCGCAAGAACTGCCATTGTTGCTACCCCAATTAAAATCCGGTAATAAACCGTCAAACAACATGGGGACTTCAGCCGCAATACTGTGAGCATCGAATAAAATAGCAAAACCAAATTCGGCTTTTAATCTTACTAGTTCTGTACTGATAGCATCATGATATGGACGCCAAATTTGCTCCTTACATAACGCCTGATGCGCATGACTAGGGGCTTGTTCCGCCTTAAAGACAGGGCTATCTGCAAACAAAATGTCAGGAAACAGACCTGTCGTTTTCGTATCATAAAGAGGCTTATCATCGAAAGGGCGATTAAGGTCAATAACGTAGCGAGAGTAATTCGCCTTAATACATCCCACTCCTAACTCTTCTAAAAAGTCATATATTTCTGGAACAAACCAGTCTGTATCAGGCAAGGCGCGAGCTTCTGAGGTTAGACCTTGGGAAACTTCTTCGGTAACCCACAGCCCTGAATGAGGCATGCTGACGAGAATTGGACAGCGGCTTGCACGAAATTGATACGCTTGCTCAATGCGCCCTTCAACAAGCGCTTTAGTAACTAATTGACTCAACATTTTTCTCCATGTCTGACCCTGTATTTGAGCAGGTTACCTCCTAACCAATAGCAAAGTTCACCGGGGCTTTCTACATCCCAGCACAAAAAATCAGCAACTTTGCCGACCTCCAAACTGCCATAGTCAGCCTGTATACCCAAAGCTTGAGCGGCATGATAGGTCGTACCAGCTAAAGCTTCTTCAGGGGTCATGGCAAACAAGGTACAAGCCATGTTCATCATTAAACGCAATGACAAAGCCGGTGACGTCCCAGGGTTCGCATCCGTCGCAATTGCCATAGGGACGTCGTAGTTACGCAACCATTCTATTGGCGGAAGTTTGGTTTCTTTTAATGTATAGAATGCTCCCGGCAGCAAAACAGCTACTGTACCGGCTTGCGCCATTGCCTGTACATCTTGCTCTTCAAGATACTCAAGGTGATCAGCAGATAACGCTTGATACTTAGCCGCTAAACGCGCACCGCCTAAAGAAGAAAGCTGTTCAGCGTGAAGTTTAATGGGCAGATGCAAAGCTTTTGCCGTTTGTAAATAGCGCTCGACTTGCTTAGGGCTAAAAGCGATTCCTTCACAAAAGGCATCAACGGCATCGGCTAATCCTTGTTCGGCGACAGCGGGTAATACCTGCTCACACAAATAATCGATATAGGCATCTTTGTCTTGGAACTCGGGAGGCATGGCATGAGCCGCCAAACAGGTCTTTTTTACCGTGATTGAGAGTTGCTGAGCAAGCTGCGAAGCAACTCGCAACATTTTTAACTCACTTTCTAAGGACAGACCATAACCCGATTTTATCTCTACCGTTGTTACGCCATCAGCAATCAAGCTGGTTAATCGTCGCTTGGCCGACGCCAGCAGTTCTTCTTCACTCGCAAGCCTAGTCGCTTTTACTGATGCGGCAATCCCGCCGCCCTGTTGAGCAATTTGCTGGTAACTCACGCCATTCAAACGCTGCTCAAACTCACCGGCTCGATTACCACCAAAAACCAAATGAGTATGACAGTCGATCAAACCCGGGGTCACCCAAGCACCTGCTAGATGCTCCTCTTGCTGGGTCGTATATTGGGGAAGATCCTCTTCTTTACCCAGCCAAGCAATACGGCCATTTTTCACCCCTATGGCGGCATTTTCTAAAATGCCATAGTGGCCTCCCACCATAGTGGCCAAATGCGCACCACGCCAAAGGGAGTCGAAAGTTTGGTTATTTGCCGTATCCATCTTGCTAAGCCGCCAAGCTCGGTAACAAACCAGATGGCATGCTGTCATTAAAGACGGCTTCTAACAGTAGTTTGTTCGCTTTTTCAATATCAGGGGCGAAGTATCGGTCTTTATCATAAAACGGCACTCTCGCTCTCAGTGTGGCTCGCGCTTGCTCTAGCTTTTCAGACGTTTTTAAAGGTGCTCTAAAGTCCAACCCTTGTACTGCAGACAAAATTTCTACAGCTAGAATACCGCGGGTATTCTCTGCCATATCCTGCAAACGACGAGCCGCAAAGGTTGCCATAGAAACATGGTCTTCTTGGTTCGCGGAAGTTGGTAAGCTGTCTACTGATGCAGGGTGAGCATAGGTTTTGTTTTCACTCGCTAAGGCCGCTGAGGTAACCTGTGCAATCATAAACCCTGAATTCACGCCGCCATTATCCACTAAGAACGGTGGCAATTTACTTAGGTTGCTGTCGATGAGTAGCGCCATTCGACGCTCAGACAAGCTGCCTATTTCAGCAATCGCGAGCGCTAAGTTATCCGCCGCCATAGCAACAGGCTCAGCGTGAAAGTTACCGCCAGAAATAATATCGCCTTGCTCAGCAAAGACCAGTGGGTTATCAGACACCGAGTTGGCTTCAACGCAAAGCACTCTGGCCGCACTGCGTATCTGTTCTAAACAAGCCCCCATTACCTGCGGCTGACAACGCAGTGAATATGGGTCTTGCACTTTTTCGCAGCCTTGGTGAGACTCTCCAATTTCACTCGTCTCTGACAATAAATGACGGAATGCTGCTGCACTGTCGATCTGAGTTTGATGTCCACGTACCTGATGAATACGATCATCGAAAGGGCTTCGGCTACCCAAAGCCGCTTCGACCGATAAAGCACCACACGTTATCGCAGAAGCAAACAGATCTTCCGCTGCAAATAGACCTTCTAACGCAAACGCCGTGGAGGCTTGCGTACCATTTAGCAAAGCCAAACCTTCTTTAGGTGCGAGTGCAATGGGTTCTAGCCCCGCAATAGACAAGGCTGCCTGACCAGAAATAACTTCTCCTTTGTACCTTGCTTGCCCTTCACCAAGTAAAATCGTACTCATGTGCGCAAGCGGCGCTAAGTCACCAGAAGCCCCTACAGAACCTTTCTTCGGAATACAGGGATAAACTTGTTTATTGATTAAGGTAATTAATGCCTCAATCACCTGCAGACGAATGCCAGAAAAGCCGCGTGCTAAGCTATTCACCTTCAATGCCATTATGAGTTTTACCGTGTCATCCGACATCAGCTCTCCTATGCCTGCGGCATGGGACAGCACAATACTGCGTTGCAGTTCATCTAGGTCTTCTGGTGCAATACGAGTATTCGCAAGTAACCCAAACCCAGTATTAATGCCATATACGGTTCGCCCTTCCGCAATCACATCATCCACAACTTTTGTGCTGGCATGAATGGCTGGAATGGCAGAGTCATCTAGCTTAATAGTGACAGATTCACGGCTAATTTGACGCAAGTCTTGCAGGCTTAATTGGCCTGGCTTAATTGTTAATTCGAACATTTTGCCCTCACTGGAGCCGTTAGGCTCCTAGTTAAATCCATCTTTATTTGTTAATCATTGGCAGGTTCAGACCCTGCTCTTGCGCACATTCAATGGCTATATCATAACCGGCATCAGCATGACGCATGACCCCTGTTGCAGGGTCGTTCGTAAGAACACGTCCAATACGTTCAGCAGCTTCATCACTACCATCACAAACGATAACCATACCTGAATGCTGGGAGAACCCCATGCCTACACCACCACCGTGATGCAAAGACACCCAAGTAGCACCGGAAGCCGTATTAAGGAGTGCATTTAATAAAGGCCAATCTGATACAGCATCTGAGCCGTCTTGCATGCCTTCTGTTTCACGGTTAGGACTTGATACTGAACCTGAGTCTAAGTGATCTCGACCAATCACTATAGGGGCTGATAATTCACCGCTACGCACCATTTCGTTGAAAGCTAAGCCCAGTTTGGCCCGCTGACCCAAACCAACCCAGCAAATACGTGCCGGCAAACCTTGGAATTGAATGCGTTCACGAGCCATGTCTAGCCAATGATGCAAATGCGCATCGTCAGCAATTAATTCTTTTACTTTCACATCAGTTTTGTAGATATCTTCTGGGTCTCCCGATAAAGCAGCCCAGCGGAATGGCCCAATGCCTCGACAAAATAGTGGGCGAATGTAAGCTGGGACAAAGCCAGGAAAATCAAAGGCATTCTCTACCCCTTCTTCTAACGCCATCTGACGAATATTGTTACCATAATCAAAAGTGGGAATCCCCATTTCCTGGAACGCCAACATAGCTTCTACGTGTTTAGCCATAGATTGTTTGGCGGCTTTTACTATTTCTTGTGGGCGGTTCTGACCTTGTTCACGGTATTCTTCCCAGCTTAAACCAATGGGTAGGTATCCATTCAATGGATCGTGGGCTGAGGTTTGGTCTGTTACCATGTCGGGGCGAATGCCACGCTTAACCATTTCAGGTAGCACTTCTGCAGCGTTAGCACATAGCGCGATGGAAACGGCTTTTCCCTGATCTGTGTATTTTTTAATTCTAGCCATTGCGTCATCAAGATCGGCTGCTTGCTCGTCCACATAACGCGTACGTAAACGGAAATCGATACGGCTTTGCTGACACTCAATATTTAATGAACAAGCACCTGCAAGAGTTGCAGCTAGAGGCTGAGCGCCACCCATACCACCTAAACCGGCAGTAAGCACCCACTTACCGCTCAGGTCACCATTGTAGTGCTGACGTCCAGCCTCAACAAAGGTTTCGTAGGTGCCTTGGACTATGCCTTGGCTACCAATGTAAATCCATGAACCTGCTGTCATTTGGCCATACATCGCCAAGCCTTTTGCATCCAGCTCGTTAAAGTGCTCCCAATTTGCCCAGTGAGGCACTAGGTTGGAGTTTGCAATTAAGACACGAGGCGCATTGGCATGGGTTTTAAAAACACCAACCGGTTTGCCCGACTGCACCAATAACGTTTCATCTTCTTCTAGCTCTTTTAGAGAAGAAACAATTTTGTCGTAGCATTCCCAATCTCGTGCCGCACGGCCAATACCACCATACACCACCAGCTCTTCAGGGTTTTCAGCAACATCAGGATCTAGGTTGTTCATTAACATTCGCATAGGCGCCTCTGTTAACCAAGACTTAGCGGACAATGTCGTGCCTGTAGCCGCTTTAACAACCCCACTACGATAACGCTTGTGATTAGAATTTTGCTGAGCCATGAGTGTCTCCCCACTTAAAGTTGCACAAATCAAGTTTCAATATGTATATACAAGTTAAGACAAACATAGCCACTTGTTTTGCTAATTTCAACCTATAAACGAAATTTTCTAATAGTTTTATCTTTTTAAGATAAACTTGTATATACAAAATGCTTTTTTTTGATTTACACTTTCTCATTATCAAATAAGGGAGACAGGCATGCATAACCTTGGTGCAATAGACAGTCAGGTATTTTTTGCTGAACACGCGCTTCTTACCAAAGGGTGGGCAGAAAAGGTTCGTATTAGTGTACGAGCAGGAGTCATTGAGGAGATAGCCACTGGTTGCCAACCGCAAGGTAACGACACCATTTTATCTGGTCCTGCGCTTCCTACCATTGCAAACCTGCATTCACATGCCTTTCAAAGGATTATGGCTGGCGCCGCTGAAGTTAACCTGAATCCCAATGACAGCTTCTGGAGCTGGCGTGATCTGATGTATAAGGTGGTTCAGAAGCTCACCCCAGAAGATGCGCAAGTTATCGCAACCCAGCTCTATATAGACATGTTAAAAGCCGGCTATTCGCAAGTCGGTGAATTTCATTACTTGCACCATGCTCCTGCTGGCAAGGCTTATAACAACCCATCTGAGATGGCTCAAGGCTTACTGCATAGTGCCAATGCCTCGGGCATAGGTCTTACATTATTACCTGTACTCTATTCCCATTCAGGGTTTGGCGGACAAGCTCCCCATAAAGGCCAAGCACGCTTCATTAACAGTACAGATCAGTACCTGAACTTACATCAGTCCTGCGAAACCGCCATCCTGCAAAATAATCAAGACCTGAAACATAAGCTGGGGATTTGCTTTCACTCATTAAGAGCCGTTACTCCCCAGCAGATTCATCAAGTATTAAAGGCTTTACCTGAAACCAGCCCAATCCACATACACATCGCTGAGCAACAAAAAGAAGTGCAAGACTGCCTAGCATGGAGTGGCCGCCGCCCTATTCAGTGGTTAGCCGATGAAGTGGGTCTTAACGAACGTTGGTGTCTAGTACATGCCACTCACATGGACGAGCAAGAGCGCCATCAACTTGCTCAAAGCAAGGCCATAGCAGGGCTTTGCCCAACCACTGAAGCTAACTTAGGGGATGGAATTTTCCCCGCAGTGTCTTATGAGCAAGCAGGAGGAAGCTGGGGAATTGGCTCCGACAGCCACGTAAGTTTGTCGGTTGTTGAGGAGCTGCGCACCTTAGAGTATGGTCAGCGCTTAAGAGATCAACAGAGAAATCGGCTATACAATGCTAATCAGACCAATATTGGGGAGCACCTCTTTAACCAAGCATTAGTGGGTGGCAACCAAGCCTGCCAAACGAACATCGGCCTATACCAAGGCGCTAGAGCGGATTTCATGGTATTAGACTCATCTCACCCTTTTATTGCCACCAGCACCCCCAAGGATAGAGTAAACCGCTGGCTATTTGCCTGTAATGAGAACCTAATTAAAGATGTTTTCGTAGCGGGTCGAGCACTAATCAAAGACTTCCGCCATCCCTTAGAAGAAGAAAGCAAAGCAAACTTCATTCGAGTAATAAAAAAGGTAATGTATGAAGCCTAGCCAAATTCACATTCTAGAGGCTCATAATTTTATCAAGATGCCGTGGAAGAATGGTCTAGGTCATACGGTAGAACTGACTAAGCATGTAGATTCGCAGGCTACACGTTATCGCTTAAGCCGTGCGACCATAGGCGCTAGTGGAGCATTTTCTCTTTTTCCTGATTTAGAGCGCACTATGGTTTTACTTAGTGAAGGCCATGTCCGATTAGATTTAAAAGGAACACAGGAATCACTAGAGCTTACCCAGCGTTACGATTCGATTTCCTATTCAGGAGCAACCCCCGTTCAGGCAAGGTTAAACAGTAAAGCCGTCGAAGTACTCAACATCATGGTGCGTCAGCAAGATACACGAGCCAAGATCAACACCTTCTATGCCTCATCTAGACTAGAAATGAGCTCAATGGGTCAACAGGAGAGCTTTCTTGCAGGCTACTTTTATGCCCATCAAGATAGCCTCTTAGTGGAAGGTGAAAAGCAAATAGAGGTTAAAAACGGCGCACTAGCACACTTTAAGGAGCCCTTTCACGCTGTACTAAAGAAAGGGCTAGGGACCTTGATCCTGATCACGGATCACCGTCTCTAGCGGCCAAAATGACCAAACAATTGAAAACGACTCCCCGGGTGAATCAATCTGGCTGCCGTTACAATCTGGTCTTGTGACCAAGTGCGACGCTTAATTTGTAAACACGGCTCGCTACTGGCGATCTGGAGACGCTGACACTCTTGCTCGTTTGGTAAAATAGCTTCTACTAAGTGCTCACCTTCCGTCATGGGAGCCACACTCATTAGATATTCATATGAAGTTAAGCGGGTAAAATCTTGCTGATCGTAATCGGGTGCTAGCTGAGCGTTGACAACCCGCTCCTCGATTTGAATAGGTAATTCTCCTTCGAAATGCAGAACCACTGAACGAAAAATAGCATGGCCTGTACGCACACCAAGCGCTATTGCTTCCTCTACAGTAGCTTTAGAGGACTCCAAAACTAAAAGTTCCGCCTGATGCTGATGACCGCGCGCAGCAATCTCTTCGGCGATATTGTGAACTTCGAACAAGGCTGAGTGGGCTTTTTTCTCGGCCACAAAGGTTCCTAAACCCTGCTGACGTACTAATAAACCCTCTGCCGTTAGCTCTCTTAAAGCTCGATTCACCGTCATCCGGCTTGCCCCTAACGCCGTGACTATCTCGGCTTCTGAGGGAACCCTTTGCTTAGCTTTCCACTCGCCAGTTGCGATTTTGTAGCTAATGGCTTGTTTCAACTTGGCATAGATAGGCTGCTTCGTTTTAGGCAGCGCTTCGAGAAGGTCTGCGAGTAATGACATTTCTAAATCGGACAAGGAGATGTTTCCCTACTCAAAAATAAGCCTACATTGTATATGGCGAAATGTTTTATAGACAAGTTAAACACAAGATCTTTAAACTAATCTCAATATTAATCATTTTACCCATTAAGTCAGGTCTGATTTCCTGCCCCGGAGTTTTTATGTCCATCATTTCATCTGCCAGCTATCACTCACAGGCCTCTTATAAATCCCACATTGAGACCTTGCAAGAACGCTATGAAGCAGCCCTAGAACACTTTAACTTAAGCGCTATTGTGCTTGCCAGTGGTACAAAAGACTATTACTTTCAAGATGACCATGCATTTCCTTTTCATAGCTATTCTGGTGCTCAACAGTGGCTGCCTTTCACTTTAAGCGCTGAGACCTACTTGATTATACAAGCAGGCAAAAAGCCCACTTTAATCTGGCCAGTAAGAGACGACTTTTGGCATGCCCCCACCCCTGTGCCGGCAGGTGAATGGAGTAACGAATGGCACATAGTCGAGGCTCGTAAGGATGATGCTGTCTTTTCACAACTACCGGCTAAAACGGCTTGGCTTGGCCCTAATCCCCCCTCTTTTACTGTAGAAACAACAGGGCTACAGGCGTATCTAGATTATGATAAAGCCATCAAAACCCCCTATGAAATTTCTGCTATGGAACAGGCCAATTTGAGAGGTGCTAAAGGACATTTAGCGGCAAAAAATGCTTTTTTAGCCGGTGCAAGTGAACTGGATATTCATCTGGCCTTTCTTCAACACAGCCAGCAATCTGCAAGTGAAGAGCCATACCCTGGTATTGTTGGTTTAAATGAACACGCAGCTGTACTGCATTACGAGAACAAAGAAACGCAAAACAAGGCACACTCTCACACTCTATTGATTGACGCGGGGGCCAGTGAACACGGCTATGCCAGCGATATCACTCGTACCTTTACTCGAACTAAAGATGAATTTAGTGCTCTAGTAGACAGCCTTGACGCCCTAGAGCAAGCCTTAGCAGAGTCAGTTCTGGCGGGCGTCGATTATCCGAGCATCCATCAGCAAACCATCATTGGTATTGCCCACTGTTTGCAGAAGCACCAGATTTGTCATCTCAGTATAGAAGAGCAACTAGAGAAACGTATTCCTCAGGTTTTCTTTCCTCATGGTGTTGGCCACCTACTTGGTTTACAGGTTCACGATGTTGGTGGTTTCCAAATTGATAAATCCGGTACTACTCGCAAAGTTGACAGCGCCCCTTTCCTAAGGCTCACCCGCCCTCTAGAAGAAAATATGGTAGTCACGATTGAGCCAGGGTTATATTTCATTCCCATGTTACTAGAAAAGATGCAGTCTGAAGTGAAACAACACGGCTGTGATTTTAACAAGATCCAACAGTTTATGCCCTATGGCGGCATACGTATTGAAGACAATGTCGTGGCCAAGAGTGGACGAGCTAGGAACCTCACTAGAGAAGCCTTCAAACAACTTTAAATATGTTTTCCGGTTCAGTATAAAGCGGGTAAAAACCTATTTATTCGCTTTATGCTCATTATCTCAGAGTGGTTTTAGACAGAAAGAACATTGTATAAAAGGTATACTATACACTACTTACACAGCCCACCGAGAGTCAGTAACAGCCACAAGCCAAATGACTCTCAGGTTGCTAGCTCTAGGAGGTTTAACACATGGATTCCACATTGCTTTTCTTGCTGCTTGCAGGCCTAATTTCAGGCTTCTCTAAGTTTTCTATTGGAGGTATGGGGTTACTCGTTCTGCCCCTTCTCATGGTTGTTTTCCCTGGCCCGGAAGTGCTTAGCATTCTGATCCCAATTAACATTATTATTGATATATTGGCCATCATAAGTTATCGAAAAGGTATTCACTGGCAAACTCTAGCGAAGGTGCTACCTCTCTCCTTAGCCGGCGTGTTTGCAGGTACTTTTCTATTAGCAAGCATTGACGCTTCTGCTTTTAACACCATTTTAGGCATTATTATTGTTGGTATGTTGGTTCTAGGAATATGGCTCGACTTCCACGACACTCGCTTTATGAAAAATAAAACGACAGGGGGCGTTTTAGGGGCGTTCGCAGGGTTTATCAGTATGATTTCCAACGCCGCAGGGCCATTATTTAGCCTCTACCTTATGGCTCAAAATCTACCTAAACGAGACTATATCGCTACCCGAGTCTGGTGCATATTTTTCATAAACCTCGCCAAGTTACCGCTCTTCTATAGCATTGGTTTATTGTCTTCTCAAAGCTTGGGTTACAGCTTTCAAGCATTACCAGGATTATTAGTCGGTTGCTTAATTGGATACTGGACAGTGAACAAATTGAAATTTAGTCAAGTTAAATGGCTTATTAGAGTAATGACAACGATCGCGGCAGTTCGCTTATTCTCTAGCCATTAATTACATATTCTGAGAAGTATCCAGCCCAGTAGGGCTGGATAGGTTTAAGCTTTTTTGGCTATCAGCCCTAAGATCGCAAGTTCGTAACCTTTTACTCCCATGCCAACAATAGTGCCTTGGGCCACAGGGGAAATATAAGAATGATGGCGAAATGCTTCTCGTGCGTGCACATTGGAAATGTGGATTTCAATAACCGGCACATCCGCCCCTTTAATAGCATCATGCAAGGCAATAGAAGTATGAGTATAGGCACCCGGATTAAACACCACACCTAGCGCCTCCCCTGTTTTGACTTGTTGGCCAGCTTCATGAATCGCATCAATTAAAACCCCTTCATGATTTGACTGTAGGCACTGGGTTTCATAACCATGTTGACTCGCTACTTGGCGACACAGCTCTTCTACATCGGCAAGAGTCTCATAACCATATTGCTCAGGCTCACGAGTTCCGAGCAAATTCAAGTTGGGGCCATTTAACACAATAATTTTTGACATTCTCGATCCTCTATAAAATCCGCCCATTATATTACACCGGCTCAAAGCCAAAACAGAAGTAAGGCACTTAGCGTGAAAAAGGATAGCACTGTAGTAACCAACAAGGAACTTGCACAGAAGGCACGTTCACCGTACTCGCCAAAGATAATAGGGTAAGAGGTAAACATAGGCATAGCCGCCAATATAATGACAGCCAACTTCAAGTCGTCGTGCAAGTCGGGGGTTAATAGCAGCAGCCCCATTGCAATGACAGGAAAGACTAATAACTTCAAAGCGGCAACACTGAAAATTTGCTTTAGCTCGCCACGAATAGATACACCAACTAAAGCGCCACCGATAATGATTAACGCTGTGGGAGAAGCTGCTCCACCTAAAATAGAGAGCCCTCGCTCCATGAAAGAGGGCAAATGCCAACCAAATAAAGAAAATAAAACACCACTTCCTACAGACAACAACAATGGGTTCGAAGAGATTCTTCCACCAACCGTTTTCATAATGTGCCAATAGTTGCTGGACTCATGGAGATCCCGGTTTGTGCTCTCAATAAAAATCAGAAAAATGGGCAGCAAAATGATATTTTCAACCATTAACGCCATAGCAAAGGCTTGTGTTGGAGGGTGCTCAAACGACTGAATAAGAATAGGCAAACCAATAAAAGCACTGTTACACATACTGCCACCTACACCCCGTACTCCCGCTTTACTCCAGTTAATTGCAAAACTGAACCGACAAATCACTGTCGTTAAAAAGAAAGACAGTAGAGCACCGAAAGCATATACAAAAACGAACTCGCCATTCACAAGCTGTTTGAAGTCCAAACTAGACAATTTAGTAAAAATAAGACTCGGCAGGCTCAAGTAAATTACAAAACGGCTCAATAAGGGTAGTGCTTCTGATGATAACAATGAGAACCTAACAGAGATAAAACCGAGCAAGATCAATAAAAAAATAGGTGCGGTAATGTTAAAAACAACTTCCATAGATTGGGTGCTCTCCTAATAACCTTGAGATGGATTGGCCAAGACAATGAAATCATACAAAACCAATTAAGTATTAAAATACTACTATATGTGCACCCAGATACAAAACTTAACATAGATTAATAAATAAACAGTATATAGTTACATTTTTATCATTGTAGGGTAAAGCCTACAGATTTATAGGAAATGGTACTCATGTATGCTTTTTCGTAACCGTAAAGCCACCCAAGAAACCTCAAAAGAAAATAAACAATGCACTGAAGACAGCGCTCTAATTGCAGCCATGAAAAAGTTCTGTGCCACGATCAGTTTTTTACCTGATGGCACGATTCTCGAAGCCAATACTCTCTTTTTGAAGACTACCGGTTACGCTTTAGAAGAAATTAAAGGGCAAAAACATCGTCTTTTTTGTCCAGACAAAGTGGCTGAGAGTGCAGATTACAAAAATTTCTGGCCACGGTTGGCTCAAGGAGAAAGCCAGCAAGGCACTTTTTTAAGACAGAAAAAAGACGGCTCTTTATTGTGGCTAGAGGCGACCTACTTTCCGATAGAAGAAAACGGGGAAATTGTAAAAGTGGTAAAAATCGCTTCCGATATAACTAAAGCTAAGCTGTTATCAGATAGGCAGCAGGCTGTATATGACGCGATTGATCGATCTTCTGCAATTATCGAGTTTGAGCCAGATGGCACTATTTTAAGAGCCAATAAAAACTTCTTGTCTACTGTCGGCTATCAAAAAGAAGAAATTATTGGTAAGCACCACAAAAAGTTCTGTGATGACGCTTTTTATCAAGCAAACCCAAACTTCTGGCAAGAACTTGCCAAGGGTGATTATAAGTCAGGCCAGTTTGAGCGGATTGACAAGCATGGTAAAACCATTTGGCTAGAAGCCACTTACAATCCTATCTTCGACGAGGATGGTCAAGTTATAAAAGTGCTAAAAGTGGCTGCAGACATTACGCAGCGCATTCTTGAGCAACAAGCCATTCAGCATGCGGCAGAGATTGCGCACTCAACCTCTGTTGAGACATCTCAAGCATCGATAGATGGAGCTGAGATTCTTCGTAAAACTGTGGTTACCTCTGACCAGATAGTCACTGACATTCAAGGCTCCACTACCTTAATCGAGCAGCTAAACGCTCAGTCTGAGAACATTGCCAAGATTGTTACCACTATCAGTTCTATTGCAGACCAAACTAATCTATTGGCTCTTAATGCTGCAATAGAAGCCGCACGAGCAGGTGAACATGGCCGTGGCTTTGCTGTTGTGGCTGACGAAGTGCGTTCGCTTGCCGCTAGCACAAGCCGCTCTACGGTTGAGATTGAAGAAATGGTGGCACAAAACAGTCAGCTGACTCGACAAGCTAAGGCCAGTATGGACAAGGTAAGCGAAAGCTCAAGTAATAACGCACAACTGATTGGCAATGCTTCTGGCATTATCGAAGAAATTCTAAAAGGAGCTGAACACGTTTCAGAGACAGTAACCAAGCTACTTAGTAAATAACTTTAAAAAAGAGCCCAACTTTTTTGTTGGGCTCTTTCTCCGTATTCGTTCTTACAGCTGGCTCAGCACGTATTCTGCTGAGCTGACTTTAAACTCACCCGGCTCGTCTAACCACAATTGCTGAACGATACCGTTTTCTACTAGCATGGCGTAACGTAAACTACGGACGCCCATTTTTGCGGCAGATATATCCAACTCAAGACCCAGAGAACAGGTTAGTTCAGCTAAGCCGTCTGAAGCCATAACTAAGTTTTCAGCATTGTGCGCTTGCGCCCATGCATTGACCACAAAAACATCGTTAACGGTTAGACAAACGATGTCATCTAAGCCTTTCTCAATCAAAGCATCGTAATGCACCACATAACCAGGTAAATGACTCGCACTACAAGTCGGTGTAAAAGCCCCAGGTACAGCAAACATCAATACTCGTTTACCACTAAAAAACTCTGTCATATCAATGATTTCAGGGCCTTCTTCCCCCATCACCTGAAACTGACCGTTAGGTAGCATATCACCAACTTGAATCGACATTTATTTCTCCAAAGTTATCAAGATAGTGATATTTTACACCATTTCACGCTAATAAAATGCATTTACGTCGTCGCTAAACTTTAAACTTACTTAACAAGTCTTTTTGATGGCTAGCTAACGATGCTAATCCAGTACTCGATTGTTCACTTTGATCCGCACTGTCTGAGGCTTGCTCAGACATAGAAGAGATATCATGAATACTGCGGTTTATATCTTGAGCAACAACAGACTGTTGACCCGCAGCAGTAGATATTTGCGTACTCATGTCTCGAATTTCCTGCATACATTCTTGCAGCTCTGCAAGAGACTCGCCGACCATACGTGTTTCAGCAACACTTGAGTGAGCACTATTACAGCATGCTTCCATGCTAACTACCGTTTCTTTCACACCTTTCTGTAACTGCCCTATCACGTTTTGGATTTCTTCCGTTGAGTCATGGGTCCGAGTCGCCAATGTTCTCACTTCATCTGCAACCACGGCAAACCCCCTGCCTTGCTCCCCTGCTCGGGCGGCTTCAATCGCCGCATTCAGAGCCAATAAGTTGGTTTGCTCAGCAATACCCTGTATGACTTCCAAAATACGGCCAATGTTTTGTGAATACTCGTCAAGCTGATTAACCACTTCAACCGAGTGTTCAATTTTTTCTACCAATACTTCAACTTCTTGTATATTAGCTTCCATTTTAGATCTATTTTCAGTCGCTCTTTGATCAACCGACTGTATCTGATGGAATGTCACCTCTGTACTTTTCTCAACTTCTTGTACGGTAGCAACCATTTCGGTCATGGCGGATGCAACACTAGTAGTTTGGTCATTTTGAGAAGACATTAATTTTTTTGAGCCTCCGGAGCGCTGAACATTTTCATGCGCTGACTCGGCAACTTGATTAGCCGTTTGGTTAATACTTTTTATGAGCCCCTGTAGATTCTCAACGAGATCATTGACCCATTTAGATAACTCGCCAAACTCATCCTTAGTTTTAACCTGGCTACGTTGAGTAAAGTCACCTTTAGCAATTTCAGCCAAAACCGCCATCACCTCACCAAGTGGACGACGGATACTTTTACTCACCCAAATTGCCACAAGTACCGCAATGACAACGGAAACCAAAGACACCGCTCCCATAGTTGTCACAGACAGGCTTGCAACATTACTGGCTTCTTCCTCTGCTGCTTCGCGAATCGCTGTTGCTTGCGCTAATAATTGAGCACTTTGCTGCTTAATGTTATCTGCACTTTCTGCCAAAAGCTGCGCAGTTCGCTCTGATTCGGCTTTTAGCTCATGATATTCATAGAATTGGCTAATCGTCCCATCATTTAAAGACACACCTGACTCTACTTCCGTTATCAGCTCATTAATATTGTCGTCATTCATGTCAGACTGTTTCGACTGAATATTAGTAATAACTGCATTCATGCTTTCACGATAATTGGCTAACAGAGCCAAATCAGTTTCATCAAAATAGTCGTTGACCGTGACCTGTAAGCTTTCCATTTGGCTACGCAAATAGGCTGCAGCAAAGCGAGTTTCTGAACTTTCACCATCCTCTTCGAGGTAGGCTAGATCTTCCACAGCAAAGCTTAGTGAGTCTTTCAAGTCAACTTTGTTTGACTGCATATTACTGTTTATCTCGAGCATGCGTTTATGGTTTTGAAAGGCAGTGTCCGTATTGGCAAAAAACACTCTCGCTTCGTTCTGAATTGTGGCAAGCGCGTCAGTCATAATTTCTTGACCTTCCACCAACTCAGCTAAATCATCAGATACTTTTTGCAAAGTGCCCCTATGCTCCTGAAAAGAAGATTCGAGATTCTGTAATGAGTCAGGAGAGTTACTCAGCAAGTATTGCAGCATGGAAGTATTTAATAGAGATAGTTCTTCACTGAGGAGGTTACTATAAGCCACAAGGTCTGTGACTTCCCCCGTAACCACTTTTAAACGAGACTCTAACTTCGAAATTCCAAAGAAACCGGACGCTGTGATTAACAGTAGTAACACAACCAAACAAGTAAAACCTAATACAATTCTCTGTATAACGGACAGTGACATAACTTAACCTTCAAATCAGAAGTAAATAAAACATATGTTCAGCTTAGAGCATTAAGAACTCTTTCACTAAATAAGCCTATTTTCTCGCTCTTGAGCGAAAACTTACATTTCCCTTATAAAGCATCCTTGTTTGCATTTTATATCACACTTGAGAATCACGCGAACAACTCATTTCTAGGTCTTCTCCGTTTTGATACCCCCCTTTTAAACGCTATCATTATGATTCGGTTTTCTTTCAATTCTGTGATCTGGTAAATTGTTTCTTTTTAGATTGCATGTTTGACTTCAACTTTATGGACTTACCTCTTTACGAAAGAATTGCCGATACAATAGAACAACAAGTTCATGAAGGAGTATTTCCGGCTGGCACTAAAATCCCATCTGTACGAAAATCCAGCAAGCAACTTGAAGTCAGTGTCGCTACCGTCTTACAAGCTTACAGTTTGCTAGAGGATCGAGGCATTATAAAAGCGCGACCTCAAAAGGGGTATTTTGTCCAAGATCATCAGCCCTCTCATGATCATAGAAACAAACTGGACCTTGAAATGGATGATTCAAGCATCCATTCCCTTTTGCACCGTTTATTGCATGCTTCGCAAGACGAAAACATCATTCAATTTGGCGCGGCTATTCCCAATAGTCAATTCTTACCTATTCGCCAACTGCAGAGGTCTGTAGGCCGGTTAATGCGCTTAGAGCCTGAAATTTGTGCGGCTTATGAGTTCACTCCTGGCTCATTAGCTTTACGTAGGCAGATTGTCATTCGCATGTTAGATGCGGGCTGTCAGTTACAGCCTGATGATGTTTTGATTACCCTAGGCTGTCAAAACGCTCTGATACTTGCTTTGCAAGCCATTACGCAACCAGGGGATACTGTTGCAATTGAGAGCCCTACTTATCATGGCATACTTCAAGCCATCGAAGTTTTAAAGCTTAAGGTCATTGAAATCCCATGCTCCAGCCAAGCAGGTATTGACTTACACACCCTATCTGAACAGGCCAAAAATACAGAGATTAAAGCCTGTATTGTGACACCTAATAATCAAAATCCTACAGGAGCAACACTCAATCTAGCTGCCCGTCAATCATTACTAAAGCTCGCAGAGCTACATGATTTCGTTGTTATTGAAGATGATGTATATGGCGAACTAGGCTACAGCCAACGTCGTGAGCGCGCATTAAAAGCAGATGATACAAACTATAACGTGATCTATTGTAGCTCCTTTTCAAAAAGCATTGCTCCTGGTTTTAGGATTGGTTGGATCTTGGCAGGCACTTATCAAGACAAGGTGAATCACTTGGCGTACGCACAGTCTTTAGCAATTCCAACTCTTACTCAAACAGCCATTGCTAATTTTTTAGAAAATGGCGCCTATGATCGACACCTAAGAAAAACGAGACAAACCTATCAAGAGAATCTAAAGCATTGCCAACAAATCATTACTGAATACTTTCCCACAGGCACTCATGCTTCCTCTCCCAAAGGCGGGTTTATTCTATGGGTCACATTACCGCAAGGTATAGACGCTCTTTCTTTACACAGCTCAGCGCTAGCTAATAACATTGGCATACTACCTGGTGCGGCATTCAGCTTTAGTGACCAATACCCACACCACTTTCGTTTAAACTATGCACTAAATTGGGATAATTACACAGATTCGGCATTAAGATTGCTTGGTAAATTATGCTATGCGCTCCAAAAGGAGGCCGGTGAAGAGTAAACGAACATGGGTTTATGTCTTCATTAACCAGGCAACTAATTTAGAGGCTTAATATAAGTGAAATCTATGAAAATGATGGCTCAGTTCGGCAATTTCATCTGTACAGGACGAACAAAAAGCGTACAATTCGCATTCTTTTTTTAAACACTCAGCCAAATTGGCCGATAAGCATATTATCTAAATATAAAAATGGCTCGTTTCGATGGAATTTGTTGAACACCCAAATGAACTTCCTTTAAACGTCACTGCTATAGAGGACCAACCTTTTCCTCCTATTAGCAAAGATAGACTAGGATTCGTAGGAATTACCTATCTGACTCATGATGCTTTTGACTCTGGACGTTCAGTACAAATTACTTTAGAAGAAATCGATCCCAACTTTTGTGTTCGTGGTAGGGTTGCTTGGTGTCAACAGCAAGATAGCGGCTATTTAATTGCAATTGAATTTCCTTCCGAAGAAGATTGCTACTCGGTCCGTATGGTTGAACAACTATCTCATATTGAGAGTTATCGAAGAAACGCAAAAAATGAAGGTCGCCGTTTAAATTATAACGAAGCCGCTTCCGAGTGGATTCAGAAGTTCGCCGCCTCCTTCCCTGCTTTCAGCGCATAAACCTCATTCTCTCTTTCGATTACTAAACGACACCTTCTTATGACTCAAGCTATTGCTCAACACGACCTTGATATTATCACTTCACAACTTGGTCGTACCCCAAGCGGTATCAGTGCCATTGCACACTACTCCCCAAACGGTATTCCACAAGTATTAGAAATGGAAACTTGGGTGTTTAATCAACCCTTCCCCACTCTATACTGGCTCTCCAGTAAAGCGATTGATAAGGCTTTAGCAAAAATCGAAAGCCAAGGAGTCGTAAAAGAGCTTGAACAGCGCATTAAAGATGATGAGGAATTAAGAGAAGCCCATCATGCTTCTCACAGAGATTATATACAACGTCGCTGGGAAGTTATGAGCCCTGAGCATAAAGTTATTATTGAAGAGAAAGGCTTCAAACCGTTATTTGAAAAACTAGGTATTGGCGGTATAGCCAACTGGGATCAAGTACGCTGCCTACATATGCAATACGCTCATCACCTTGCAGGCAGTAATGTTATTGGCCGTATTCTTGATGAAGAGTACGGCATAAATGTCATTGCCGATGCGGAATAAAATCACCTCATAATCAAAAGGATCGCAACCCAATTGTTTGTTTAAGGCTAAGAAGATTTCTGCGTCTTTAACAAGTAGGCTTTTAAGCTTTCAGGCTTTTTAACCTTAGGCAATACTAATCGAATTTTATTAAATGCAGCTTGAGCGACTTCTGGCCGTTGAGCGTAGGTGGTGAGAGCCCCACCAGTCCAACCCGCAAGCTTTACCATTTCATTTTTGTACTGATTACCAGACACTCCATGGCCACCTAAGGCCATGAGTGCATCTTCAATTTGCAAATAACTTGGTCTTTCACCACCAAACGTCATAAAGTCTTCTGCTTTGACTTCTGCATACAGTTTTGTCATCTAAGTATCCTAATTACCAGACAATATTAGCTGGCAACACTCAAAATTGTGTAAACACTAAATTTAACTGATAACAAAACCACTTTTCAAGTCAGAAACACAAGCTGTAACATTAAGTTCGAGTACGAACACGTTCAATAGCTCCTAGCCACCCTTTATAAAGATTCTCTCTATCTTGATTATCTAGCTCAGCGTTAAAACGCTTATTGGCTTGCCAAAAGCTTGCCACATCATCCAATGACTCATATATGCCCTGCTGTAACCCAGCCAGGAAGGCCACCCCTAATGCTGTTGTTTCGGTAATAACAGGTCGTTCCACTGACATATCCAAGATATCACTTAAGAACTGCATAACAACATCATTCACAACCATGCCACCATCGACACGTAATGACTGGAACTCCGCGCCATCTTGTTGCATCGCGCGCACTAGATCTTTTGTTTGATAACAAACAGAACGCAAGCCTGCGCTTACAATGTCTTCCACACTGGTGTCGCGGGTAAGCCCGACCATTGCACCACGCGCATCAGGGTCCCAATAGGGTGCACCTAATCCTGTGAAAGCAGGGACAAGGTAAACCGAACTGTCATTTTTGGCATTTTTTGCAAGCGATTGAGTTTCTTTCGCATCGGCAAACAAGCGTAGTCCGTCTCGTAACCACTGCACGGCGGCCCCCGCTACGAAAATACTGCCTTCTAGGGCGTAGGTCACTTTGCCATTGATGCGATATCCAACGGTAGTCAGTAGCTTATGATTTGACTTAATCGCTTTGTCGCCAGTATTAAGGATTAAGAAACAACCTGTACCATAAGTGCTCTTCACCATCCCCGGATCAAAACATGCCTGCCCTACTAAAGCAGCTTGCTGATCACCAGCAATGCCATTCACTGGAATTTCAGCCCCTAACCAAGCTTGGTCAATCACACCAAAATCGGCACTAGAATCCATAACCTCCGGCATTTTCACATCGCCAATACCTAGTAGAGAAATCAGCTCCTGATCCCACTCTTGACTATGGATATTAAACGCCATAGTACGTGCAGCATTGGTTGCATCTGTTTTGTAAGATTGTCCATTGGTAAGTCGCCAAAGCAAAAAGGTATCGACTGTACCAAAAGCTAACTTACCGGCTTGAGCTTTTTCTTTCGCTTCATCCACGTTGTCTAGAATCCAGCGAATTTTAGTGGCAGAAAAATAAGGGTCTATTAACAAGCCAGTTTTTTCTTGCACCATATCGCTATAGCCTTGTTCAGCAAGTTGCTGACAAAATTCACTGGTGCGGCGGTCTTGCCAAACAATAGCATTATAAACAGGCTCACCTGTTTCAGTGTCCCATAAAATTGTTGTTTCTCTTTGGTTAGTAATACCAATGGTGGCTATCGATTGCGCATCAATCCCTGTATCCTCTATGACAGAGCGACAGACAGACAAAGTAGAGGTCCAAAGGTCTTCTGGGTTATGCTCGACCCACCCATCATCTGGGAATATTTGCTTAAATTCCTGTTGAGATTGCGCTATCCGCTGGCCTCTCTCATCAAATAAAATAGCTCTTGAGCTTGTGGTTCCCTGATCGATGGCAAGAATGTAATGTGACATGATGTATTCTCTTTTATAGGTCGTTGGCACCCAGAAAGATGCTCATTATTATTTTTGAACATTGATATTCAAATTCGAATATTTATATTAAAAACCAATGCACCTCTATTAAGCAAGTAGAAACCAATGGAGTAACCGTCTTTATGGGGCAACTAACCCGTCAAGAACAAATAATGACCCTCGTTAAAAAGCGTGGATATGTGAGTATTGATGAACTTGCTGAGCAATTTTCCGTCACCCCGCAAACCATTCGTCGCGATATTAACAACCTCGCTAAAACGGACAAAATAAGGCGGCATCATGGAGGTGCAAGTTATGACTCAAGCACCACCAATGTATCCTATGCAACACGCCAAGTGTTGCAACACAGTGCAAAAGAGCAAATAGCAAAACGCATAGCCGCTCAAATCCCTAACCACGCTTCACTCTTTATTAATATTGGGACAACAACAGAAACAGTGGCCAAAGCCTTACTGAATCATGAAGGCTTACAAGTTATCACTAACAATCTGAATGTTGCGACAATACTATGTTCGAAGGACGATTTTAACGTCATCATTGCTGGCGGAACTGTGCGCTCAAGGGACGGCGGAGTTATGGGAGAGGCAACCATAGACTTTATTAATCAATTCCGCGTGGACTACGGCATTATTGGGATTAGCGGGATAGACCCCGTAGATGGTTCCTTGCTCGATTATGATTATCAAGAAGTACGTGTCGCCCAAAGTATTATTCGCAATTCTCGGCGCGTTTTTCTAGCAGCTGACAGTGAAAAGTTTGGCCGCAACGCCGTTGTACGACTTGGCAACCTCACACAAGTTGATGCCTTATTCACGGATCTGACTCCCCCCTTAGAAATCACGGAATTAATGAAAGAACATCAGGTCAAACTGGAGCTTTGCAAAGGTAAGTAGTGTGACTAGGTGATCGCTTATTCGATCACCCTCTTCAGATCTTCATTAAATATTCACAATGCTTGGTTGCCTATGGTACCTGTTAAGTTTATTATCGAACAATTATGTTCACTTTCGAACATTCATGTTCATTTTATTTTGTGAGGCACAGCATGACAAACGCACATTTTGACCTTTTCGTAGTTGGAGGCGGCATTAACGGTACAGGCATTGCCGCGGATGCCGCTGGTAGAGGCTTGAAAGTCGGCTTGTGTGAAATGGGAGACCTAGCACAAGCCACTTCATCTTCCAGTAGTAAACTCATACATGGTGGTTTACGCTATTTGGAGCATTACGAGTTTCGCTTGGTCAAAGAAGCTTTAACTGAGCGAGAAGTGCTTTTGAAAGTCGCTCCGCACCTTGTCACACCTATGCGTTTTCAAATGCCTCACCGACCTCATTTACGTCCTGCTTGGCTTATCCGCATTGGTCTATTTTTGTATGACAACCTAGGCAAGCGTGACACCTTGGCCGGCTCTCATAAGGTAAAATACGGCGCAGACAGTCCCCTAAAAAACGATATTTCGCAGGGTTTCGAATATTCAGACTGCTGGGTTGATGATGCGCGCTTAGTCGTAACAAACGCATTAAGTGCTCAGCAAAACGGTGGTGCCATTTACGCTCGCACGCGCTGCACTGGCGCTAAACGAGAAGGCAGCCAATGGGTCATTACTCTAGAAAACCAATTAACCAATGAAGTTCAAACCGTGACATCCAGTGCTCTAGTTAATGCAGCAGGACCATGGGTTTCTTCATTCATTGAAAGCAAACTTGAGAAAAAAGCACCTTATGGCATCCGAATGATTAAGGGCAGCCATATTGTGGTGCCAAAAATCCATCAGTTCTCTAATGCCTTTATAATGCAAAATACCGATAAGCGTATTGTGTTTGCCATTCCTTATCGCGAGCATTACACCTTATTGGGCACGACCGATGTAGAGTACAAAGGCGATCCGAAAGAGGTAAAAATCTCGGATGAAGAAACTCAATACATCTTAAATGTAGCCAATGACCACTTTAAAAAATCTCTGACAAAAGATGATGTTATTTGGCACTACTCAGGTGTTCGCCCGCTACTCGAAGACGAGTCTAACGACCCATCTGCAGTAACACGTGACTACACCTTACACTTAGAAGATGAGAATAGCCAAGCCCCGCTATTAAGCATATTTGGTGGCAAGATCACTACATACCGAAAACTGGCTCTATCGGCGATGAGTAAACTGACACCATATTTCGATCAACTTGGCCCAGCTTGGACGCACAGTAAACCATTACCAGGTGGCGACTTCTCTGTTTCGCTAGATACTTACACTATGGAGCTGCAAAAGAGCTACCCATTTATTGGCGCTCACCTTGCTAAACGATTGGCCCATAGCTATGGCAGCCGTTCTCACTTGTTCTTGGAAGGTAAAGGCAGTTTAGAAGAAATGGGGGAGCATTTCGGCAGCGACCTTTATCAAGCAGAGGTAGACTACCTAATTGAGCAAGAGTGGGCGTTCACTGCACAAGATGTATTATGGCGTCGAACTAAGCTGGGTCTTGAAGTATCCTCTGAAGAAGTAAGCAAACTTGAGCAATACATGAATAAATAGTTCAGGTTAGCTATCAGCTCTAGGAAGCTCACTTATGACGTTGTCTAAGTGAGCTTTTTTGCTATACTAACTGAGCCTTCATTTCTCTCTTCACAAACACAGAAGATACATGGACTTTGTACTGTTCGATATTTCTATTTGGGTGTACTTAGCGCTCTTTCTAGTTGCCTTAATAGCTGGGATTATTGATGCTATCGCCGGAGGTGGAGGGCTCATTACTGTGCCTATTCTTCTTATGGCAGGGCTTTCTCCTGCCGAAGCCCTTGCCACCAACAAATTACAAGGTTGTGCCGGCACTTTATCTGCTTCATACCACTTTGTTAAAAAAGGCCAAGTGAAGTTAAAAGACATGCGTTTGCCTATTTTAATGACCGCCATCGGAAGTATGCTAGGCACACTGCTCGTTTCCTATATCGACGGTGGCATTTTATTAAAAGCAGTGCCAATCATTTTGATCGCTGTGGCGGTGTTTTTCTTCTTCCTACCCAAAGCCCAACCCTTTATTGCTAGCCGTGTTGCGCTAACAAAAAACCAGTTCGCCTTTTTCGTAGGAACCAGCATTGGCTTTTACGATGGTCTAATCGGCCCAGGTACTGGAGCATTCTTTTCTACTGCCTATTTATGCTTCATGGGGTTATCGATTGTTTCGGCAACCGCCCATACTAAAGTCCTTAATGCCACCAGCAATTGCACATCATTGTTTTTGTTTGCTTTTACAGGCCACATTCTTTGGCTATTAGGGATAGTGATGGGAGTCGGCCAATGGCTGGGGGCTCAGATTGGCTCACGCTTAGTCATCACCAAGGGAGCTAAACTAATTCGCCCTATGGTAATTTGTATGTGCTTAGCAATTTCAGTTAAGCTCCTTCTAGCTCCATAAAAAAAGCAACATAGCGGTAAGCTACATTGCTTTTAAAGGGAATATTAAATAGCTTTTCTAAGCAGCTTCACTGTCTAATATGTCGCATTCTAGGCTTTTCATTTGCGCAAGCTTTTCCATCAAGCGCACTACCTGACAGCTGTAACCGTATTCATTGTCGTACCAAACGTATAGGATTGCCTGATTATCACGGACTTTTGTTGATAAGGAATCAACAATTCCTGCTTGTTGAGAACCAATAAAATCCGAGCTTACCGCATCAGCACAATCGCTAAAGCCAATTTGCCCTGACAACTCTGCAGTATTTGACGCCCCTTTCAGCAAGCTATTAATTTCTTTAACCGATGCCGATTGCTTTAAGTTCAAGCTGAGCACAGCAATTGATACATTAATGACAGGAACACGGATAGCGCTACCACTTAACTTACCTTCTAAAGATGGTATCGCTTTGGATACCGCCTTAGCAGCACCCGTTTCTGTCATCACCATATTCGTTCCGGCTGCACGACCGCGTCGATCTCCTTTATGAATATTATCAATCAGGTTTTGATCATTTGTGTAAGCATGAACAGTTTCAACATGCCCAGAGACAATGCCAAATTTTTCTTCAAGAACCGATAGAATTGGTGTGATTGCATTAGTGGTACAAGAAGCAGCGGAGATAATTTGATCTGTTTCAGCGATATCACCGTCATTAACACCAAAAACAACGTTCTTCATTTCTTTACCTGGAGCTGTCAATACCACACGCTCAATACCAGGGCGATTTAGGTGCACACTCAAACCATCGTGATCACGCCAGCGGCCAGTGTTATCAACTAGCAGCGCACCTTCAATTCCATGCGCTTGGTAATTCACTGTGGCAGGATCAGAGGCGTAAATTATTTTTACTGACTGACCATTAATCACTAAAATTTGGTTTGCTTCATCAATCTTTACAATGCCGTCGTAAGTGCCATGCACCGAATCGTACTTTAATAAGTTAGCACGCTTAACTAGGTCTGTTTCACAAGCTTTGCGAACGACAATCGCAGCAAGCTTCATTCCTGGAGTCGTATGACCTAATGAGCACATGCGGCGTGCTAACAAACGACCAATACGACCAAATCCGTAAAGCACTACAGGTGTTTCATCGGTGTTTGTAGACTGACTATTCGCTATGTTTTGCAAGTCATCTTCTGCTAATAAAGTTTCAAGTTCGACGGTGGTATTAGCAATTTGGCTTTCCTGTAGTTGCGTGAGCAACTGGTATACTTGGCTAAGATCTAACTCAGGATAAGATTCAAAGGTCTCCATCAAACTTGTTACAGAATCAGCCATTAGCGTGTTTCCTGCCAATTGCACTTTAACAGATTGCTCGCGGCCCAGTTTACCTAGCAAAGGAATCATAGATTCCGCTTGAGAAAGAGCTTGTAACCAAGTATTTGACATTTTTTTACCTCTGAATAAGACCTTTTAGGTTCAACATGGGCGCAGTCTAACGTCACAAATTGGTAAAAACAAATTGTAAGAAGGCTACAAAAAAGCCTTTTAAATCTTATATTTAGAAAATATTTTATTGAAATAACAAGAAATAAACCTAGATATAGAAACTTTACTACATACCAAGATAGAAAAGTAAAAGCTAAGCGGACTTCGTTCTTTTATATCGTAATTCAATAACAAAAAATGAAGTGAAATTTCATGATTTTTTTTACAAATAACGTTTTCTTTCGGCAAGAAATCCTAAAATGCTAAAACAGATCAACACACTCACGGGCCGGTAAACCAAATCTATCTGCAACAATGTCCAAAGCACAATTGGTTGCCCCCACAAGGTAAGAAAGCCGTACCCAAAAGTACACATAAGAATAAATGCCATTATGCGGGCCACAAAGACCCAAGAAGAAACTTGGCGTTTAATGAAGGCATTAATTTTATCGCCATAAATAACCAGACAGGTAGCCACTAGGGCCAGTGCAATGTCACTAAGGTAAGGCTGAATGAAATAAGCAAATCTTAAATTAAAGTCGGAAAAGGGCATGAATTATCTTGGGCTGTACCAAAAGCTATTGAGACTTACGTGACAATGCCTGTACATCAATACGACCAGATGGAGAAACCGTTTTAGGCCTAGCATCAACATAACTCACTGACACATCGAAAGTAGTATTATGAAGTTCAATATAGCAGTTGTCATCAAATAACCACTTTGCTCGGCCATAACCGTCTTTTACAAAACCTAACTCTGGTTTGCCATAGCGCCTTTCTAATAACTCCCCTATGGCTTTACGCTTACCGTTATCTTCTACTATGCCTGCAAAAATTGCCTGTTTAAAATGCCCTGAACGATTGTATTGTACGGTTAGAATTTTTATTCCTAGAATCCCTTCTTCCCCTAAACCATAGTTTACTACCCCCTCTTTGTAAGAAGGGTAGCTTTCTATACCACGTGCATTCAGTTGCTTGTCTAAAGCCGTTTGCGTGAGGTCATTAATCGGCAGGCCAAATAACATAGCTTCAGTTAACAGCTTAGGTTTTTCAATTTCTAGCTCTTCTGACTCTTCGGCCAGTACGCTAAAAGGAGATAGGATGAATAAAAAAATGAAGAAGAACTTTCGCATACCCATAACGCTCGTCAATGTGTCCTTAGATATAAAGCATACCAAGCCTTGAAAATAAAACACCCTCAAACAAACTCATTTAACTAGATGATTACAATTTCACAACAAAAGATAGATCTAGCAAGCCACCTTTTTGACTAAGCAAACAATTTTGTATATATCTCCAGCGTAGATTACAGATCTCTGTTAAAATGGTGTAAAGCAGTTAGCAATAAAACTATCTAATCATTGAGGTGACGAATGGCGCTCGTAATTGGCGTAACTGGAGTATCAGGCAGTGGTAAAAGCCGCCTTTGCTCTCTTTTGGCAGAAGGACAAGACGATAAAATTACCGTTTTATGCCAAGATAATTTTTACAATGGATGTGGCAGCATCGACCCTGATGTGTATAACTTTGACGACCTAAGCTCTCTTGACCTAGAAAGCTTAACCTTGGCCATTCACAATTGTAAGAACCGCCAACAACCAAATGAGATTCCAGTTTATGACCACTCTCAGCATAAGCGTGTTGGTTACCGTAACTTGGAACCCACTCATATTGTCCTGGTGGAAGGTCACATGATGTTCCAAGATCCTGGTGTGCGTGATGCCGTAGACTATTTATTGTTTGTAGATACTGATATGGACATTGCTGTGGTAAGACGTTTGAAGCGAGACATTGCTGAACGTGGACGTAATGTTAATGAAGTGACTAGCCGCTACATGCGTCATGTACGCCAAGCCGCTCTTAAAACCATTGAGATTCGGAGCAAAGCGGACTTTATCATCCCTAATAACAAAAGCTTTACTAACGCTGCCAGCTTATTGCGCAACCACATAGACTACTTACTAAAAGAAAAAGGCGCTAAATAAGCGCCTTTTTCTTACGTTGAGCAATGTTACTTTTTAATATCATCAAAAAAGCGCTTTACTCCATCGAACCAGCTTTTTTGCTTAGGCGAATGATCAGTACCTTCCCCCATACTTTCAGCAAGCTCGGTAAACAGCTCTTTTTGACGCTCTGTTAAGTTAACCGGTGTTTCCACAACCACTTTACAGATTAGATCACCAACTGGGCCACCACGCACAGGTTTTACCCCTTTATTGCGTAGTCGGAATAACTTACCCGTTTGACACTCAGCCGTTACCTTTAAACGCACACGACCATCTAGTGTCGGAACATCTATTTCGCCACCTAGCGCCGCAGTTGTGAAGCTAACGGGCACTTCACAGTATAGGTTAGCACCGTCACGTTCAAAAATATTATGTGGTTTCACAGAAACTTGGACAAATAAGTCTCCTGACGGTCCACCATGAGGTCCAGCTTCACCCTCACCAGATAGGCGAATGCGATCACCTGTATCAACCCCCGCAGGAATTTTAACAGACAGTGTTTTGTACTCTTGCTTCATGCCCTGACCATGACAGTCATGACATGGATCCGAGATGATAGTACCCTGGCCATGACATTGTGGACACGTTTGCTGTACAGAGAAAAAGCCTTGCGATACACGCACTTGCCCTTGCCCTTGACAGGTCTGACAAGTAACAGGTTTCGTTCCTTTTTTGGCTCCTGTACCGTCACATGTTTTACAAGACACTGCCGTTGGTATGCGAATTTTCTCGTCGCATCCCCATACAGCTTGCTCTAAATCTAGCTCTAGCGTGTAACGTAAGTCAGAACCACGACGGGTACGGCTTTGCTGTCCACCGCCACCAAAAATATCGCCAAATACATCACCAAAGATATCGCTGAAACCACCTGCTCCAGCGCCACCACCAAAACCACCTTGGCCATTCACACCTTCATGACCAAATCGATCATAGGCTGAACGCTTTTCCTCAGAGGATAAAACTTCGTAGGCCTCTGCAATTTCCTTGAACTTTTCAAGTGCTTCAGCGTTGTCTGGATTTTTATCCGGATGGTACTTGTTAGCCAGTGAGCGATAGGCTTTTTTGATCGCTTTTTTATCTGCGTCTTGGGCTACACCAAGAACCTCATAGTAGTCTCTTTTGCTCATTGCAGGCATTCCTGAATCATTAAGTCTGAGTCGTAAATAAAATTACTTTTCACCCTAAAATGGAAGGGTTATAGATAGCAAAACACGGCCCTAAAACCGTGTTTTCTAGCTTCCCCCATAATTTCAGGGGAGATAAAAAATAAGCCTAGGGCTTATTTTTTATCGTCTTTTACTTCTTCAAACTCTGCATCTACAGCATCATCTTGTGGTTGAGCAGATTCTTGACCTGCTTCACCTGGCTGTGCTGCTTCAGCTTCAGCATACATTTTCTGAGCCAAAGAGCCAGACGCTTGAGTCAACGCATTCGTTTTCTCTTCGATCTTTTCTTTATCGTTAGACGTTAGTGCTTCTTCTAGCTCGCTAATTGCTGTCTCAATCGCAGTTTTCTCTTCTTCTGTCGCTTTATCACCAGCGTCAGTTAAGGTTTTACGAGTAGCGTGGATCATACCGTCAGCAGTGTTACGAACCTGCACAAGCTCTTCGAACTTACGATCTTCTTCAGCGTTTGCCTCTGCGTCTTGAACCATTTGTTCAACTTCTTCGTCACTTAGACCAGAAGACGCCTTGATCACGATAGACTGCTCTTTACCAGTCGCTTTATCTTTAGCGGATACGCTCAAGATACCGTTCGCATCAATGTCGAAGCTTACTTCGATTTGCGGCACACCACGTGGTGCAGGTGGAATATCTGCCAAGTCAAAACGACCTAGAGATTTATTCTGTGCAGCTTGCTTACGCTCACCCTGTAGAGCGTGAATAGTTACCGCATTCTGGTTATCTTCAGCAGTCGAGAATGTTTGCGACTTTTTCGTAGGGATAGTCGTATTTTTCTCGATAAGAGCCGTCATAACACCACCCATGGTCTCGATACCAAGAGACAAAGGTGTAACGTCTAGTAGCAATACGTCTTTAACATCACCTGCTAATACAGCACCTTGGATAGAAGCACCGATAGCAACCGCTTCGTCTGGGTTCACATCTTTACGTGGCTCTTTGCCGAAGAACTCAGCCACTTTTGACTGAACTAGAGGCATACGAGTTTGACCACCGACCAAGATAACCTCATCGATTTCAGATGCAGAAAGTTCGGCATCTTTCAGCGCCTGACGGCAAGGCTCTAGGGAATTAACAACTAGCTCTTCAACCAAAGATTCTAGCTTAGAACGAGTCAACTTCACATTTAAGTGCTTAGGACCAGTTGCATCAGCCGTAATGTAAGGCAAGTTCACTTCAGTTTGAGATGAAGAAGACAACTCAACTTTAGCTTTTTCACCCGCTTCTTTTAGGCGTTGTAGTGCCAGCGGGTCACTGTGTAAGTCAATGCCAGACTCTTTCTTGAACTCGTCTGCTAAGAATTCGATAACACGCATATCGAAGTCTTCACCACCTAGGAAAGTGTCACCGTTTGTAGATAGCACTTCGAATTGCTTCTCACCATCAACATCTGCAATTTCAATGATAGAAATATCAAATGTACCACCACCAAGGTCATATACTGCAATTGTAGAGTCCCCAGCATTTTTATCTAGACCGTATGCTAGTGCTGCTGCAGTTGGCTCGTTGATAATACGCTTAACATCAAGACCAGCAATTTTACCTGCATCTTTAGTTGCTTGACGTTGAGAGTCATTAAAGTAAGCCGGTACTGTAATAACCGCTTCTGTAATGCCTTCACCTAGGTAGTCTTCCGCTGTTTTCTTCATTTTCTTAAGAATTTCAGCAGATACTTGTGGTGGTGCTTTTTTGTCACCTTTAACTTCTACCCAAGCATCGCCATTCTCAGCGCCTACAATTTTGTATGGCACCATAGAAATGTCTTTTTGCACAACATTGTCTTGGAAACGACGACCAATCAAACGCTTAACCGCGAAGATAGTGTTGTTTGGATTAGTCACTGCTTGGCGTTTAGCAGATTGACCAACAAGAGTTTCACCGTCGTCAGTGTAAGCGACGATAGAAGGAGTAGTACGATCGCCTTCTGCGTTTTCAATCACTCGCGATTTTTCGCCATCTAACACAGCAACACAAGAGTTTGTTGTACCTAAGTCAATACCAATGATTTTACCCATGGTTTAGATCTCCAATAAATTCGTTTATTCGTTCAATTGTTACGTTGATAATTCTGTATTTGGGTACGCTTTAATACTTTTCAAGCGACCAGTGTCAAAAAAATGACGTTTTTTTATGGGGCACTTGAAACCACTACCATTGCTGGGCGCAACAGGCGTCCATGCAAGGTGTAACCCTTTTGAATCACATCCATGACAGTGTTTGGTTCCATCTCAGGATTTGGCACCATAGTCATAGCTTGATGTAATTCAGGGTTGAAAGGTTCACCGTGTGGGTCAACAGCTTTCACTTCAAAGCGAGCAAGGGTTTCAACTAGATCTTTTAAGGTTAGCTCTACCCCTTCGCGCACTGGATCGGACTCTTCAGTCTGCTCAGCGGAGGCCAAAGCACGCTCTAGGTTATCCGCAACACTCACAATAGACTTAGCAAACTTCTCCAAGCCAAATTTATGTGCTTTTTCTACATCTAGTTCAGCACGGCGTCGCACATTTTGCGCATCAGCTTGGGCGCGCAAAGCCGCTTCTTTGTACTGAGCTACGTCTTCTAAAGCCTTAGCCAATTCGTCGCTTTCTGGGGCTTCTTCAAAGATCTCAGATTCAGGCTCAAGAATGCCTTCTACCTGCTCTTCAACTTCGTTACTCGCTACTTGTTCTTCGACTGTTGATTTGCCTTGTTGCTCACTCATTTTTTACTCCAAATAACAGAAACTGTTGTCTATCTGTGTGGCCTATATTGGGACAACTTTTGTCCTTTCAACACTAAAACCTCATAAAAATTAGGGCCATCTAAGCGAATATTTCTTTACTCTCGTTAATGTTTTTCAGAAAACCACGCAAAAACCATATAAATAATTGATTTAAATAGAATTTACAAAAGTAAAAAATAAAATCGAACAAAATAACAACAATAGCATTTGGCAAAAAGCAAAAAACTACTGTATAAATAACCATATATTTTAATTTCTCTTGTTGGGAGTTTGTTATGCTAAATAGCATCGCGATTTCGAATTTTGCCATTGTTGAAAGCCTAGATTTGGAGTTCAAGACCGGTATGACAGTCATTTCTGGAGAAACTGGGGCTGGCAAATCTATCATGGTAGACGCCCTATCTCTCTGCTTGGGGGGCCGTACTGACGCGGGAGTCGTTCGCCACGGAGAAAAACGAGCAGACATCTCTGCTACTTTCGATATTCAACAATACCCCGAAGTGTATCAATGGCTAGAAACAAGAGACCTTGAGCACGACAATTTATGTATCTTAAGACGCGTGATTAGCAAAGAAGGTCGCTCTAAAGCCTATATTAATGGCCGCCCTTGTACTCTTGGGGATTTAAAAGAGGTTGGCAGTCACTTAGTCGACATTCATGGCCAACATGAACACCAGTCGCTTTTAAAGAAAAGCGCTCAGCGCCAACAACTTGACGAATACGGCCAGTTAACGACATTGAGTCAGCAAGTTGCTCAACAATATCAAATTTGGCGTCAACTCAAAGATGAGCTTGCCGCCCAACAAAACCGCTCTTCTGAACAAGACGCCAAAATACAATTACTTTCTTATCAGTCCCAGGAGCTGGCTCAACTTGATTTAAAAGAGGGTGAACTGGCAGAATTAGAGAAAGAACAGGCGTTTCTCTCCAATATAGTTGACTCCCAAAGTAAAGCATACTTTGCCAGCGGCATTTTGGTCGACAACGACGAAGGCAGTGTTTGTTCTTTATTGAATCAGGCTCTTCATAACGCATCGCAAATTTCCCCTCCTACCAAGGAGCTGGAAGATGCACTAGAGCTCATGAACGAAGCACTTATTCAAGCCCAAGAAGCAGCAGACAGTCTACACCATTATCAAGACACTCTGGAGCAAGATCCAGCACGTTTAGCAGATGTAGAAAGCCGCTTGTCGGACATTTACGACACCGCTCGCAAACACAAACAACTCCCTGAAGCACTTATTCCCCTAAGAGAAAGTGTTGACGCAGAACTTGCTCAACTACAAAGTAGTGAAACGAGTATAGAAGCTCTAAAAGACAAAGAAGAGCAAGCGTATGAAGAACTCACTGCATTAGCAACCTCATTAACTGAACAGCGTTTCAAAGTTAAAGATAAACTCGCTCAGAAAGTAGAAGAGCAACTACACGGCTTAGGTATGCCACATGCGCGCTTCTATATTGATTGCCAACCTCTCAACCAGGTGAGTGCTAACGGATTTGAAGAAGTAGAATATATGATCGCCTCCAACCCGGGCCAACCCGCTCAAGCCATTCGTAAAGTGGCTTCAGGTGGTGAGCTGTCACGCATTAGTTTGGGAATTCAGGTTGTCACTGCTCATACATCCACTATTCCCACCCTTGTGTTTGATGAAGTGGATGTAGGAATAAGCGGTGGTGTTGCGGAAGTCGTTGGTCGCATGTTGCGCTCTGTTGGTGCTCGCGGACAAGTGTTCTGTGTTACTCATTTAGCACAGGTCGCGGCACAAGGTAATCAACACTTAAGAGTCAGCAAGCAGGTGGTCGATCAAGCTACCTCTTCGCAAGTTAATCAATTACAAGAAGCCGATCGCACTGAAGAAATTGCGCGTTTGTTAGGGGGCATCGAATTAACGGAACAAACCCTTGCTCATGCCAAAGAAATGCTAGGTAACGTTCAACTACAATAATTCAGGGCACCAGAGTAAAGCTCAAACAAAAAAGCGGAGGCACAATATGTGACCTCCGCTTTTTTACATAAAATTTAAACGCCTTATGATTTTTTAGGGCGTACGTACATGATTAGGCTGTGATCTTCAATTTCATAGCCATATTCTTCTGCAATTTCATGCTGACGTTTTTCAATAACAGGATCAACAAACTCAATGACCTTGCCTGTTTCTAAACAGATCATATGGTCATGGTGGTCCCCTTTCGCCAACTCAAAAACAGCAGTGCCTGCCTCAAAGTGGTGACGCATAACCAAACCTGCAGTTTCAAACTGAGTTAACACGCGATAAACGGTTGCCAACCCTACATCCTCACCTTGATCTAACAAGGTACGGTACACATCATCAGCACTTAGATGATGCTCCCCTGCATTCTCAAGAATTTGTAAAATTTTTACGCGAGGAAGCGTAACCTTAAGTCCAGCTTTCTTTAGTTCTTGATTTTCACTGCTCATGAGTCATTCTCTATTCGATCTTGTTGATAATTACTTTATCATTAGCATACCAGAGTTAGGATATTACCAATGAAAAAATCAATTTTTGTTCTTTGCGCCATTTTCTCATTAAGCGCATGCAGTTTATTTCCAGCACCATACAAGGTACCCGTTGAACAAGGCAACTTGGTTACTGAAGAGCAACTCGCACAATTGCAAGTTGGCATGACAGAATCACAAGTTAAATACCTATTGGGCGAGCCAATGGTCAGAGATACATTTAAACCCGACCAGTGGCACTACCTTTACACTACTCGCTACGCTACACCAGAAACACCAGAGAGCGCAGCAGATAACTTAACACTCATTTTCGCAGAAGGCGTAGTAACCGACATTATTAACGATTAATTCTTACTCGCCTTCGCTGCTCGGTTTGCCCTTGCTTGTTTAGGGTCGACCAGCAGCTCTCGGTAAATCTCAACTCGTTCACCCTCTTTTAGCTCCTGAGAGTCGGCATTACGAACTGCTTTACCAAAAATACCTAGCTTAGCGTTCTCCAGATCCAGTTCCGGAAAAAAAGCGTTGATATTTGAACGACGCACCGCTTCGCGAACTGTACAGCCATCTTCCACTTCGAGTGCCACTATTTTTTGCTTACTGGGCAGCGCATAAGCAACTTCTACTTTCATTTTATTCACCATACACAACTTTTGCGCGTTTGCTAAAGGCTTCCACCATGGTATTAGCAACTTGGCTAAACACACCACCAAAAGCAAATTTTAGCATGCCACTAAGCTCAAATTCGATAGTAAGGGAAATTTTACAACTATTCGATGACAATTCTGTAAATGTCCACACTCCGTGCAACTTCTTGAAAGGCCCTTCCAGCAAAGTCATTTCAACTTGGCGGTTTTCCTCAAGATAGTTCTTAGTGGTAAAAGACTGGTTTATTGGCCCTTTACCAACATTTAAAGAGGCGACTATTTCCAAATCGGTTGATGAAATTAAATTCGCCCCTAAACACCCAGGTAAAAATTCGGGGTATGCATTAATGTCGTTCACCAGACGGTACATCTGCTCACAACTGTAATTCACATGAGCAAAACGCTCTATTAAACTCAAGTCACGCTCCTATCCAACCCGCTAAGGTAATAACAACCATGGCGGGAATACTGATGTATTTCAAAACTCGGTGCCACCAGACAAAATGATGTTTCTGCTGGGCTATCATTTCTTTCTGCAGCATATCTCTAGGTAAAGCCCAAGCAACCAAACAAGACAATAAAATAGCCACAACAGGCAACAGAACGATTGAGGTTAGTTTGTCTAATAAGCCAAAGGCGTTTAGACCAAACATGATGTCACCGTCCCACTTATTGAATGATAACAAAACCGCCACACCTATAAACCAGACAGCCCCTCCCATAAGAAAAGCCGCTTGCAAGCGCCCAATATAAATTTTTTCGTGCAACCAAGCGACAAACAGTTCCAGCATAGAAATCGCCGAGGTTAAGGCGGCAATACCCAATAAAGAGAAAAAGGCTAATCCTATGAACTGACCACCTGGCAAGCTTCCTAGAATAATAGGCAGTGATATAAAGGTAAGGCTAGGGCCAGACTCAACATCGATTTGAAATGCAAATACCAAAGGGAAAATAAGCAAGCCGGCTAAAACCGCTACCACCAAATCGATCAAAACCACTATGCCACAAGCTCGCGCAATGGACATGCTTTTGCTCATATAAGCGCCATATGCAAACATAGCCCCCATACCCACGCTCAAACTGAAAAGCGCATGCCCCACCGCAGAAAGCACCACACCGAATGTGACATCTTCCCAAGACCAATCAAACAAAAAAGCTAACGCTTGCGAAGCCGCGCCAGTAGTCAGGGAATAGGCTGTTAACGCTAACAAAACAAACAACAACAATGGCAGCAATATTCGCACTAACCTAGATAAGCCACGCGTGACAGATTGCCCTACTGTCAATACCACAAGAAACATAAAAACGGAGTGCCAGAACAACATTTCACTGGGTTTAGCGAGTAAATCTTGGAACATGACAACAGCATCTGCATGGTTTAAACCGACAAAATCTCCGACAATCGCCCGTTCAAGGTAACCAAGAGACCAACCTGAAATCACACTATAAAAGGTTAAAATCAGAAAACCTGTGATACCAGCAAGCCAAGGCACCGCCACCCAGTATTTATGCAAATATTGACGCTCGCTTAGGTCATTAACAGTATCAATCGGGTTAGAGCGGACAGTGCGCCCTAAAGCCACTTCTGCGATCAGCACAGGTAACCCCACCAGCAACAAACACAAACAATAAATGAGCAAAAACGCTCCACCGCCATTTTCACCAACTAGATAAGGAAACTTCCAAATATTGCCCAACCCCACAGCCGAGCCACTGGCTGCAAAAATAAACACCCATGGGCTTGACCAAATACCTTGTAAACATCGACTTTCAGGCATAAATTACGGCTCTAGAATAAAAGTAGAGCGTGCAAGGGCCAAAACTTAAGTGGACAACCACCCTTTTACCCACACGCAAAAGCTTAATATAGTTAAATAAAACTGAATTTTCTTACATTAAGGCGCATACCTCAAGAAAAGCATAGGTTTTTGCGCGTATCGACCGTATAATTTCTGACTATGAGTAAAGCAAAGAAAAAATCCAACAACAGTGGCACCATTGCGCTAAATAAACGCGCCAAACACGACTATTTTGTTGACCAAAAATTCGAAGCTGGTGTTGCCCTTGCAGGCTGGGAAGTAAAAAGCCTAAGAGAGGGTAAAGCCCAACTAGTCGACTCATTCGTGATTATTCACCAGAATGAGGCTTGGCTTGTAGGCGCGCGCATCACGCCACTTTTAAGTGCCTCAACCCACGTGGTTTGTGAACCACTTAGGCAACGTAAATTATTGCTTAACCGCAAGGAGCTAGATCGCATTGTTCAAATTACTGAACAAAAAGGGAAAACCTGTGCGGCCATGGCTTTGTACTGGAAAGGCAATAAAATCAAATGTGAAATCGCCTTGGTAACGGGTAAGAAAGACCACGATAAACGTGACTCGGCCAAAGCAAGAGATTGGGCAAGAGATAAAGAACGCCTAATGAAACACAGTGTTTAAAGTCGGTTATCTCTAGCGAAACACAATTGTTTCCGTTAGAATGGCCGCAACTTCGGGGATGACTTGGTTTCGACGACGGTTACAAAACCTGAGGTGCATGTCGAGAGTGATACGTGATCTCGTAAATCCACTCGTATCAATTTAATAGTCGCAAACGACGAAAACTACGCTTTAGCAGCCTAAACACCTGCTAGTGTGCTGCCCTCCGGTTGCTTGTAGCCAGAGATTCCGCAGTATCATAAATTACAAGATGCTAACCGATGCCCCGCCTAGGGATAAGGTTCTAAGATCAAGTAGGCTCGCCATTAACACCCTGTCCTTCGGGCGGTTCGTGGTCAAAAAATAGAAGTGACTAAACATGTAGAGCCGATGGCAGAGGACTGGCGGACGGGGGTTCGAATCCCCCCATCTCCACCAATCAAGCGCTTGATTTAAAAGAAGTTTTAAGTCAGAGCATTGCAGACACGACGCACAACTGACTGCAATAATATTAAAACCGTAAGTAGTCCCTACTTGCGGTTTTTTTATCCTTTAACAGTAATGAATGACTTACCCTCTCAAGCCAACTCACGTGTTTCGTAGCTTTTTGTAGTTTTGGCTCCTTTTCTGAGATTCCCTTCTATACTCAATGAAGGTTCCGATAAATTCAGAAGCTATCGGCACTGTTCCCGCTTTCTGTGTTGTATCCAAAAGCGTTAATCGCAGTCGTTTTGTTGTAAGAGCTTAAGGCCTTAACAAAGCATGGTTGGTTTTCTTTTCATCATTGTTTTCATGGGGGCCTAAGCTAACTCCCTACCCTTTGCCAACGGTATGTTATTGTGCCGTTGGCTTTTTTTATGCATATTTTTTGAAAAAGCTAGTCGAGGCCGTGGGGATTTTGGTAATGTTTAGTCTATGTAAAGATACTGGGCAAGCGCCTAGTTTTTTTTGACTAATAGGATGACGTACTTGTGTATCACTATATGAAAGTGTTTGTTTTTTGTCATAAGGAGTTCGTCTTTTGAATTCTCTTATCTGGATTCCTCTGTTGCCTTTACTTGGGGTGTTCGTCCCTTTGATGACTGCCCACTTTAGTCGAACTGCTTGTGCTTTTATGACCGCGGCTTTTCCCGCCTTAGCACTTGCCATGGTACTGTCTCATGCAGGCGCTATTTTTCAAGGCAGTTTATTTCAGGCTTCTATCCCCTGGATTCCTTCCATAGGGTTAGAACTGGCCTTCCGGTTAGATGGTTTGGCACTACTGTTCGCCATCCTCATTTTAGGCATTGGCTTATTAGTCATTCTTTATGCTCGTTATTATTTGTCTGCCCAAGACTCCATCGGTAAATTCTACGCCTATTTAATTTTATTTATGTTCGCCATGCTGGGTGTGGTGTTGTCTGACAACCTGATTCAATTATGGTTTTTCTGGGAGCTAACCAGTATTAGCTCTTTCTTATTGATCAGTTTTTGGGGGCATAAAACTGAAGCTCGAAAAGGGGCCAGAATGGCTCTTACTATTACAGGAGCAGGTGGCCTGGCATTACTAGCAGGTTTATTAGTATTGGGAGAAACCGTAGGCAGTTACAGCCTTCAAGTGGTGCTTTACAGTGGCGATTTAATTCGAGCCAGTGCGAGCTACCCTGTTATTGTGGTGTTGGTACTACTTGGGGCTTTTACTAAATCTGCACAATTCCCATTCCATTTCTGGCTACCTAATGCCATGGCAGCCCCTACTCCAGTAAGTGCTTACTTACACTCAGCCACAATGGTTAAGGCCGGCATATTTTTAATGGCGCGTTTTTATCCTGCCCTTGCTACAACCGACCTTTGGTTCCTTATTGTCAGTTTGACCGGCTTAGCTACTTTCTTAGTTGGAGCTTATATTGCTTTGTTCCAACATGATCTAAAAGGTTTATTGGCTAACTCCACGATTAGCCATCTTGGCTTGATCACCCTATTGCTAGGCATGGGGACAGACCTTGCAGCCGTTGCGGCCATCTTTCATATTATCAATCATGCTATTTTTAAAGCCTCTTTATTCATGGCGGCTGGCATAATTGACCATGAGTCAGGCTCTCGTGACATGCGCCAACTCAATGGCTTGTGGAAATACATGCCTTTTACTGCCACCTTAGCAATGGTGGCCTCAGCCTCTATGGCTGGCGTCCCCTTAATGAACGGCTTTTTATCGAAAGAGATGTTCTTTACCGAAACTCTACATCAAGCCTCATTAGGCTCTTTATCTTGGTTTATTCCTGTATTAGCCACGTTAGGTGGTATTTTGGCCGTTGCTTACTCGACACGCTTTATTCACGATGTGTTCTTTAATGGAGAGCCCATTAACTTACCCAAAACACCCCATGAACCCCCACGCTATATGCGAGTACCAGTAGAAATATTAGTGGCACTTTGTTTGATTGTGGGTATTTTTCCGAGTTTAGTGGTCGGAGACCTACTACAAGCCGCCGCTAGCGCCACTTTGAATGGCATTGTTCCTGAATATAGTCTAGCCATTTGGCACGGTTTTAATTTGCCGCTCTTAATGAGTGTGATTGCTCTTATTGGTGGTCTGGTGGTATACCACAGCCGCTCTCATTTATTTAAGTTTCAGTCTCAGTTCCCTGGTCAAGACCCTAAATTAGTCTTTGAAGGGGTGGTTCAGAACCTTGCCCATCAAGCAGGTCGTTTCATTAGTTTTACTGAAAATGGCTCTTTACAGCGCTATGTTTTCTTTACTTTAGTGCTCGCTTTAATTATGACATCTGCAAGTTTAATGAACCTAAATACAACGGCGGGTCATAGAACAGAAATCCCTCTTGATTGGGTGTCAATAACCGGCGCCGTGTTGCTGAGTTTATCCGCTCTGGCTACCGTTATTTGGCACCGCAGACGTTTAATTTCGCTACTAACCTTGTCTGTAGTTGGCTTAATTGTTTCATTGGCGTTTGCTAAGTTCTCTGCACCTGATTTGGCCTTAACGCAATTATCCGTAGAGGTAGTGACAGTTGTATTGCTGATGCTGGCGCTCTTCTTCCTTCCTCAGAAAACACCAAAAGAGTCATCGCCTCGTCGTGTGGTTCGAGACCTAGGTATTGCCTCTGTTGCAGGGGGTGTCATTGGTACTATTTGTTACGCCTTAATGACCCGGCCGCTGGATACCATTTCTACCTTCTTTACTGCCAACAGTAAAACAGGGGGAGGCGGAACCAATATTGTTAACGTGATTCTAGTGGACTTTAGGGGCTTTGATACACTAGGTGAAATAACAGTATTGGGTATTGCTGCACTTGGTATTTATAAACTGATTGCTCGTATGCGTTTATTCATGCCATCCAGCGACAACAATGGACGCCCTTGGTCTGAAGATAGACACCCTATTTTGCTGGCCGTGATCTCCCAGAGCTTATTACCTCTAGCACTATTGGTTTCTGCTTATATTTTCTTACGTGGTCACAACATGCCTGGCGGTGGTTTTATCGCCGGCCTTATTACTTCTGTTGCCATTATCCAACAGTATGTTGCACACGGTGTCGAATGGATAAAAAGCCGTATAAAATTAGATTATCAAATCATGATCGGGCTTGGTGTTGGTATCTCGACACTAAGTGGTTTAGGAAGCTGGCTATTCGGTCAAGCTTTCCTCAAAACTTGGTTCGATTACTTCTATCTACCCGCTATAGGTAAGTTTGAACTTGCAAGCGCTATGGTCTTTGATCTAGGCGTTTATTTAACCGTTGTAGGAGCCACCATGTTAATTCTTGCCAATTTAGGCCAGCTCACAACCTCAGAGAGACTGACACAAGAGGAGCAAGAGTAATGGAAGGTATGTACGCTTTTTGTGTGGGTATTTTAACTGCCTGCGGAGTCTTTTTAGTGCTACGCGGACGCAGTTTCCCTGTTGTTGTTGGGCTCACGTTATTGTCTTACGCGGTGAACTTATTCCTATTTGCCAGTGGCCGTTTGAAGCTAAATGCGGCGGCTGTCTTAGGTCAGTCAGATACTTACAGTGACCCTCTACCACAAGCGCTTGTTCTCACCGCCATTGTAATTGGCTTTGCTATGACGGCGTTTGTGGTTATCTTGGCCATGCGAGCACGAGCGGATTTAGGCAATGACCATGTAGATGGTGTGTTGCCAAAGCCATCTGAAGAACGTCAATCTAAATCTGGAGGTCAGCGCTAAATGCAACATCTTGCTATTCTCCCGATTTTAATTCCTTTATGCCTCGGGGCTTTATTACTGTTACCCCCATTATCGCGTCAGATAAATACGCAGCGGGTTGCGTCTGTTGTAGGTAGCTTGTTACTACTGTTAGCAACAATCTATCTATTTTTGAAAGTCAAAAATCAAGGCGTTATTGTTTACGCTCTAGGTGGTTGGCAACCACCTTTTGGTATTGCCTTAGTTGCTGACCCTTTATCCATTATCATGGTGTTGATAACGTCAGTTTTAGCCTTTGCGGTGTGTTTATATGCAGTTGCAGGCAGTGATAAAGGTGGAGCCTATTTCCATCCATTATTTATGTTTCAACTCATGGGGATTAATGGCGCTTTTCTAACTGGAGACATTTTCAACCTATTTGTTTTCTTTGAAATCTTACTGATTGCCTCATACGCCTTGCTGATACACGCGGGCGGTAAGCAAAAAACTCAAGCTGCCCTGCATTATGTGATATTGAATCTCGTCGGTTCCAGCTTATTCTTATTTGGATTAGGGATTCTATACGGCACGTTAGGCACCCTAAACATGGCGGATATGGCGTTAAAAGTAGCCAGTCTACAAGGTGGGACTGCCACACTAGCCAAAACGGGCGCTTTATTATTGCTAGTTGTTTTTGGCTTAAAAGCCGCATTATTACCTCTGCACTTTTGGCTACCTAAAACCTATGCTAGCGCCACGGCACCAGTTGCTGCTTTATTCGCCATTATGACCAAGGTAGGTATTTACAGTATCTTCCGTGTTTACGTAGTGATTTTTGGTGATCACGCTGGTGAACTTGCCAATATTGCAACGCCTTGGTTGTGGCCTCTAGCACTTGCCACTATTGTAATAGGGACAGTCGGTATTTTAGCAAGCCCTGGACTCAAAACGTTGAGCGCCAATTTGGTGATCACTTCCAGCGGAACTTTATTAGTTTGTGCTGCCATTGACTCGGTAGAAGCCACAGGGGCTGCTTTGTATTACTTGGTGCATAGCACCCTTGCTTCTGCTGGATTATTTTTACTCGCTGATGTGATTAGCAGACAAAGAGGCAAGGCAGAAGATCGTTTCGTACGCTCACGCTTGCTACAGCAACCCAAGCTAATTGGGTTTGCTTTTGCTTTCACTGCTTTGGCCCTAGTAGGTATGCCACCACTTTCTGGTTTTGTTGGTAAGGTAATGATTTTACAAGCTACGCAGTCGATTGCTGAAACGCTCTGGATTTGGCCAGTCTTACTATTAAGCAGTCTAGCGGCTTTAGTGGCCTTCTCGCGCGCTGGCACTACACTGTTCTGGCGCCATAGTGGATCATCTATCGATGAGCCTCAACAAGCTCAACCGGCTGAGATCTTCGCCATTGCCTTCTTGCTTCTAGCCGCACCTACGCTGGTTATCTTTGGTGGTGATATCACCGAATTTACCCTACAGGCAGCTAACTATTTGCACGACGTAGAACAGTCTGCGGTTGGACTATTGCCAGGAGAAACACCATGAAGCTTTTTCCTATGCCCTTCCACAGTCTAATGTTGTTTTGTGTTTGGCTGTTACTCAACAATTCAATTAGTCCTGGACACATTGTGTTAGCTGTGTTTTTTGCCATCACAATCCCGCTGTTAATTGCCAGCATGCACGAGAACCACCCAAGAATTAAAAAACCTTGGTTGGCTATTCGATATGTTTTTATGGTGATAAAAGACATCATTACGGCCAACTTTGAGGTTGCCATGTTGATCATTGGCCCGGTAAGTGAACTTAGACCTGGCTTTGTTGCTGTCCCTATTAACCTGAACTCAGATTTGGGTATTACCGTTTTAGCCAGCACCGTCTCTTTAACACCAGGTACGGTGAGCGTTGAAGTTTCCAAAGATAAAGCTTACCTCTATATTCATAGCTTACATCTTGAAGACGAGACAGCCTTGATTGAACAAATAAAAAGCCGTTACGAAGCCCCCGTTAAGGAGATTTTTCAATGTTAGAGAGCACTATCTCCATTGTTGCTGTGTGTATCTGCGCAGCTTTAGTTCTTAATCTATGGCGTTTATTGAAAGGACCTACGGCAACCGATCGCATACTGGCGTTAGATACCATGTACATTAACGCCATTGCCTTGATCTTGTTGTATGGCATGCTGGTTGAAACTGCCATCTATTTTGAAGCCGCATTATTAATAGCCATGCTAGGGTTTGTAAGTACCGCAGCAATATGTAAGTACTTACTTCGCGGCGATATTATTGAATAGGATAACTTATGCCTTTTTATCTTGAAGTGATTGTTTGTGCCCTAATGCTAATTGGCGGCGGTTTCCTACTCTTAGGCTCCTATGGTCTAGTGCGATTACCAGACATTTATACGCGTCTGCACAGCCCAACAAAGGCTTCTACGCTGGGGATTACAGGTGTGTTGCTAGCCTCTATGATCTTGCAAAGCTATTGGCAAGAAATCTTCTCTATTAAAGAGTTTTTGATCACTCTATTCTTGCTTATTACCGCACCGGTGGCGGCCAACATGGTAGCAAAAGCGGCTCTTCACCATCGTGTGGCTCCCCATAAAAAGACTCAAAATGTGGAGCTTATGGATACCATTCGCGAACGAGAGAACCTCGCAGAACAACAATCTCGAAGCAACGAAAACAGCTAAGAAGATAACACTCTAACGGCTAAAGAGCTGGGCGTTATCTCTGCCTTGCTCTTTTGCCTGATACATAGCCATATCCGCCTGTTGTATAAAGCGATCTGCGTCGCTGTGCTCACCTTCTAACGATAAGCTGATCCCAATACTTGTTGGTACGTCGACACTCTTACCCAACAGAGAGAAGGGTTGACGCATGGCTGCTAGTATTCTCTCTGCTTGCTCAAGCACCTTCTCTTGAACAACATTCTCGCAAACCAATATAACAAACTCGTCTCCACCCCAGCGTGCGATCACATCAGATTCACCGCATACCTTTCGCAAGCGCAGAGCAACTTCGCAGAGTAACTCATCTCCAGCTTTGTGGCCCAATGTATCATTGATATTTTTAAACTTATCTAAGTCTAAAAACAACAAAGCCAATGCACTGTGCTGCTTATGGTCTGAGCTTAAAATCGACTCTAATCGCTCCATGAAATAGGCCCGATTAAACAGTTCGGTAAGCGGGTCCCGATACGCAAGAAAACGCATTTTTTCTTGTAGTTTTAGACGCTGAGAAACATCTCTTATATGCAGTGTGAATTCACTATCTTGGCTTTTTGTTGAGTTAGCACGTGTTATTGCAATCTCGGCGGGAAAGGCGTGATTGGGAGAACGCTGTAAAGGAAAGGCATTGCGTCTGTTTAAAATCAACCCCGAAGACGATAAGAAACCACTTTCAAGGCTCTCTCGAATTTCAGCTCTATGTTGCTCTTGTACGAAACCATCAATAAAACTTTTACCTTTCACCTGTTTTTTCAAACAACCAAACGTACGCTCAGCCGCAGGATTAAATTCTGTGATCAACCCTTTCTGGTTAATGCTGATTATGCAATCCATTGCGGAGTTTAATATTGCAGACTTTCGCATTTCACTTTCTTTGAACTGGGTTAGCGCGTCGTCTCTATGGTTAATTTCAGACTGAACTCTATTAATCACTTGATTATAACGATGAGCTATTTGCCCAACTTCAGTGAAAGGTTCCTCTGGAACGGGTTTTGAGAAGTCACCCTGTTTTTGCTGATATTGCATAGACACTAATAAATCTAAGACCTCAGTCGTTGCCCTGTGTTCTGAAACATTTAGCCCCTGCTCTTCTTGCTCTCTACTCACTCTCAGGGGCAAAATGGTATTGAGTAACCGTATTCCCACATAAGAAACTGCGAAGCAATAAATACCAATCACTAAAATACCGAAAGCTTGGATCGAAAATTGCTGCCAAGCACCGACATTCTCACCAAGTACTGATAGGTCTCCAAATAAAGCAACGGACAAGGTCCCCCATATTCCCGCAAATAGATGCGCAGGAATAATTTCTAAAGCATCATCTAAGCGCAGCGTTTCCATTAACAGAGCACCATAAAAAACAATGATGCCAGCCACTACACCAATAACCACTGAGTCGACGGGCGTAACCAGATGGCAACAAGCAGTGATTGCCACCAACCCAGCAATCGTGCCATTTAACACACTGCTTACATCAATATAACGGTCGTGGTAGTAGTTAAGTGCAGCGGCACCAATTCCTCCCCATGCAGCGGCAACGAAAGTGTTCAAAAGAATAATAGGCACTTGCTCATTGAGCTCTAAGGTACTCCCTCCATTAAAGCCGATCCAGCCGAACCAAATAAGCAATACACCTAAGGCAGATAAAGGCAGGTTGTTTCCGGGCGGAAGACGGATACCCTGCTCAAAGCGGCCAAGACGAGGTCCAATGATGATGATTGCCGCAAGTGCAACCCAGCCACCCACAGAGTGCACCATAGTCGCTCCAGCAAAATCAACAAAGCCCATTGCTTGAAGCCAACCACTGGCATTATTTGAATAAGCGCCAGCCCACGCCCAATGACCAACAACAGGGTAAATAACGGCACTTAATAATACCGCAATACAAAGATAACCAATGAAAGACATGCGTTCTGCTACCGCACCTGACATTAGCGTAGCTGCTGTACCACAAAACATCATTTGAAAAACAAAAAAACTGATTTGCTCAGGCGAATGCGCTGAACCGAAGAAGAAGTCACTGCTACCAAACCAGCCAGAAACCGACTCTCCAAACATAATGCCAAAGCCGAACAGCCAGAAAATACTCGTTGAAACAATAAAGTCTGAAATATTTTTGGCCGCAACATTGATACTATTTTTACTGCGTATTCGACCACTTTCCAAACATAAAAAACCTGCCTGCATCACAAATACTAACGCAGCAGAAATCAGCATCCAAAACCAATCAAACATACTCGTCCCAATAATGCACAAATTCAGAGCGACCAATTGCACCAAGAAGACCCTAAATCTCCCTTCTTTTTCATTTTTTGGTGCAACCGCTATGACTTTTGCACCTTATAAAACACATTCAAATGCTAGGCCAACTATCTGTATTCAGACATAACAAGAAGGAATAAGTGTTATACAAATCGTTTTTTTGAAAAATAAGATAAACACGGAAAGCAAAAAAATATCATTGTGTTTTTTACAAAACTGAACAATAATTAAACAACTGATGGAGTAGGAGTTTGTTGTGGCTATTTCTTCAATTTCAAACAACAATTGGCAGAGCATGTTGTCTTCTCAAGGAACGACAGCGGACTTCAATTCGCCGCAGCAAAATCAATCATCACCTCAAGATACAGTACAACTTTCAGAGTACGCACGCTCATTAATGCAGGAAGCGCAAAGCCAGCAAGGCTCCACTCAAGACAAAAGCCAAGATGAAAAAACGAATGAATCGGTTCAGGTCTCTTCTAGTATTGGTAGAAGCTCTCGTATTACAGGATTAAGTCGTGCCGAAGTCACCGACCTATACAGATCCATTGAAAACATGACTTAGCTGAAAGTCAGATTGTAACCACTGTTTGCTAACACTTCGGCTTCACTTTGTAAGTTTGCGACTGTTAATGGTCTTCCATCCAGCCATTCTTCTAAAAACTCTATGTGTAGATCTTTACCCGATGCTTTCAAAGAGAAAATCGCCATATCACCTTCTTTCCTATCATGATGCAGAATAATAGCTAATCGCAATAAAATAGATAAACGATCTAAATCTTGCTGGTCTCTTTTAGAAAAACGGTAATCTAGTGATTGAGTGAACTTGCGTCTGTGTCTTAATACTAGGTTTGCTAGGGCTTGTTGTTCTTGTTGAGAGAAACCTGGCAAATCAGACTCGCTGATAATATAAGCACCATGTTTATGGTAACGGCTATGGGATATTCCCAAGCCCACCTCGTGCATTAAGCCCGCCCAGCGCAACAGGTCTTCGCTAGAGATTGAATCAAGTCGCCACGCTTCGCGAACTTGCTCTAATGCTGAAAGAGCCGTACTGGTAACCATTTTTGCCTGTTCTACATCGATATGGTACTGATTTAAAATATAATTAACGGTGCGTTCACGAATATCAGTATCAGCGTACCGCCCCATAATATCGAATAGAACACCTTCTCTCAGCGCTCCGACAGAAAAATCCATCTGCTTAATGTCAAAACATTCAAACACAGCAATAAGAATTGCCACACCTGCCGCAAAGGTAATTTTTCGCTCTGGCTTTAGCCCAGGTAAATCTAGCTTATCGACATGACCTGCATTTAACAGCATCTTTTGTATTTGTTTCAGCGATTTGAGGGTTATCCCCTTTTTACTCCAACCGTTTTCTTTAATGATGTTGTAAGCTGCTTTAATTGTGCCCGAAGAGCCTATTGCCACATCCCAACTTTCATCTAAATAGTCATCTTGAATACTTAGCAGCTCCAAACGCGCGGCGGTAATGGCTTTTTGGAAGCGCGACTTTGTGATTTCTCCATCATCAAAAAAACGCTTTTTGTAGCTAACGCACCCCATATGTAAGCTTTCTGTTAGCATGGGCTCAAGCTGTTGGCCAATGATGAACTCTGTACTACCACCACCTATATCAACAACTAAACGTTTTGACTCACCATGATCCATGGTTCTTGCCACTCCCATATAGATCAAGCGTGCTTCTTCTCGCCCCGCTATGATTTCTATCGGGTGTTCCATGATGTCCATTACTTTGCCAATAAAGTCATACTTGTTCTTGGCAACGCGCAAGGCATTTGTCCCTACAACACGCACAGAGCCAATTGGCATTTCTTCAATAACTTGAGCGAATTGCGCTAAACAATCTAGCCCTCTTTTTTGTGAGGCATCGTCTAAGTAACCATCTACTAAGCCTGCAGCCAACTGCACTTTTTCACCAAACTCAGAAGTAATACGAACTTGACCATGAGTAACTTGCGCAACCACCATATGAAAACTGTTCGAACCCAAATCGATAGCGGCAATTTTTTCAAAAGGAAAATCATGTGACTGTTGCAGAAAGAGGGATTCCATTAGCTAAGCCTTTTGTTTAAAACTGAATGCGGCTAGGATAGCTCAGATAGTTCACCATTGCTATTTTCGCCTTTTTATCATACAAATATATTCTATTGCGTAAGATTAAGCTTGATTCCTTCTTCTTTTCAAAGAGAAAATGCAGAATTTTAGAGTGAAAAAAGTGGAATTGATCAAAAAACTGCCAAAAAAAACACTTTTTAGGAGTTTTGGCTATAGACCTAGGGGTTAACTCCATCTATAGTAACTGTGTTCTAGAGGCTAAATGATGTCAGCATCATTAGTCGTAGACCCCAATCAAGTAAGTTCACGCTGTATCATCTGACCTATTTTGAGTAACTCAAAACAAGCAAGATACACTACTTGTGATTTGAACTTTATAGCTAATCAAATGCTAAATACTTCCAAACACTAATTAGCGTTTTAACTAAACTACAACAACACTAATTTCGTCAATTGCCCTCACTATGAGCCATCAAAAAAATCCTTTTATGAACCTAACAGAATTAAAACAGAAATCAGTACATGAGCTATTGGATATCGCCGCAGAAATCGGCATTGATAATATGGCTCGTTCCCGTAAACAAGATGTAATCTTCTCGATTTTGAAGCGCCACGCTAAAAGCGGTGAAGATATATACGGCGACGGTATTTTGGAGATCCTCCAAGACGGTTTTGGTTTCCTACGTTCTCCTGATAGCTCTTACCTAGCTGGCCCAGACGATATTTATGTCTCTCCTAGCCAAATTCGCCGCTTTAACCTTCGTACGGGCGATACCATTGCAGGGAAAATTCGCCCACCGAAAGACGGTGAACGCTACTTTGCTCTTCTAAAAGTTAATGAGATTAACTTTGATAAGCCTGAAAGTGTTCGCAACAAGATACTATTTGAAAACTTAACGCCATTGTTTGCTGATGAACGTTTGATCATGGAAGCTGGTAATGGTTCAACGGAAGACGTTACATCACGTATCATTGACCTTGTTGCGCCAATGGGTAAAGGTCAACGCGCTTTGGTGGTTTCACCGCCAAAAGCTGGTAAAACCTTCATGCTCCAAAACATCGCAAATGCCATTACCCGTAACAATCCAGAGTGTCACCTCATTGTTCTTCTCATTGACGAACGCCCTGAGGAAGTAACAGAGATGTCTCGAACTGTTCGCGGTGAAGTAGTTGCATCAACCTTCGACGAGCCACCAGCGCGCCACGTTCAAGTTGCTGAAATGGTAATTGAAAAGGCTAAGCGCCTAGTAGAACACAAACGTGATGTGGTTGTATTACTTGACTCTATTACACGTCTCGCACGTGCCTACAATACGGTTATCCCTTCCTCTGGTAAAGTATTAACCGGTGGTGTCGACGCCAATGCTCTAGAGCGCCCTAAACGTTTCTTTGGTGCTGCTCGTAATATCGAAGAAGGTGGCAGTTTAACCATTATAGCAACCGCTCTTGTTGATACAGGTTCAAAAATGGACGAGGTCATCTTCGAAGAGTTTAAAGGTACAGGTAACTCTGAGCTTCACCTTGACCGTAAGATTGCTGAAAAGCGTACTTTCCCTGCTATCAATATTCGTCGCTCAGGCACTCGTCGTGAAGATTTACTAACGTCAGAAGATGAATTACAACGAATGTGGATTCTACGTAAACTGCTTAACCCAATGGAAGATGTTGCTGCAACGGAATTTTTGATTGACCGTTTACGAGTAACGAAAACCAATGATGAGTTCTTCGAATCTATGAAGGGCAAGAATAAATAGCTCAACATTATGAGCAAATAAAGCCACTTTTATTAAGTGGCTTTTTTTTACTGTATGACTAAGCCATAGCGTTAAAGTATTGAAATTACTAACGCTATGCCTTCAATTGGAGTAGTTTTTGTGAAAGATGTAATTGCGAACGTAAATTCGGTCGAACTTATCAACCAAAATGTCTACAAGGTCTCTTTACACCTTGAAGCAACGAGTTTTATTGCGGGACAATATTTATTGGTGCCCTTATTAACGGGGGAGCAAGTTCCCTATTCCATTGGCTGTGCTCCCCATGAGTTGCCAACCTTAACTCTATATATTCAAGTATCTGAAGAAACTTCCTTGGCACATAAAGTTGTCGAGCACTTTCAGAATAACTCCGAAGTCTCTCTCAACATACCTGGTGGAGATTGCCATCTAGAGAATGGTGTTCTCGGTCAAGCGCCTAAACATCTCTTATTAATCGGTGGCGGCACTGGTTTCTCGCAAATAAAAAGCCTACATGACACCTTAGTTAAGCAAGGCTACCAAGGCAAAGTGTCTGTATATTGGGGACTGCGCACTTATCAGGATATCTTTGAAGAAAGCTGGATAGAAGAAGCGCAGCGCAACCCGGACATAGATGTCAACATAGTAATTAATGAAGCTCACTCTGAGTGGCAGGGGCGCACTGGCTGGTTATATGAAGCCGTCATAGCAGATCACCCAAACCTTAGCGATTACCATGCGTTTCTTTGCGGCTCAGTTGGCATGGTGTATGGAACATTAGAACAGTTAGAGCAGAAGGGACTAGAGCAGGACAAGAGCTATTCAGACGTATATGCTTATGCTCCTCGCCCATAGGAAAGCATCCTAAGGAAAGAACTTGATAACAAAGCAGAGGCCTATGCCTCTGCTTTTTTTATTATTGCTCTGTTGCTTTGCGTGTTGCTTCCCATAATGCCAGGATATTTTTTTGATCCTGGTCTGCAACATTTTCAGCCACTAATGCCTCTTGTAGCGCCTCGTAAAACCCACCATCAAAAGCTTCTTGGCCTTCGCCTTCAACACCACTATGCAAACCTAGCAGCCCTAGTAAATATGCGCAGTAAAATAATTGATCTCCATCTTGAGCTTGGTGCTCAAGCTCCCTCAGTGCATCACTTAATTGGTCTGCACGCTCTGCAAAGGTTACGTTCATATTGTTCTCGATTATCAAATTAGTTATTCAGATACACAAAAGCTGGGCTTAGCCCAGCTTTTAATAGATCAACTTAAACCTATTATGGGTTTAGTTTTAGTGTGGAGAGGGTACGCTCACGAATTGATAATAACAAGTCTGTATTATCAACAAGAGACTCACCATAAGAAGGCACCATGGCTTTTAATTTTGCTTGCCACTCTTCACTTGCTACTTTCTCTGGGAAGCTACGCTCAAGAATGCCCAGCATGGTATTCACGGTAGTAGACGCTCCTGGCGAGGCTCCTAGTAGAGCAGCCAGTGATCCATCTTTGGTCACAATAGCTTCAGTGCCGAACTCAAGCTTTCCACCCGATTTTTCGTCTTTCTTGATGATCTGTACACGTTGACCAGCATAAGCCAGGGTCCAGTCTTCATCTTTTGCCGCTGGGAAGAAGTTGCGCAAAGAATCGCAACGATCTTTATGGGATTGGCGGACTTCGCTGATCAAGTAGCGAGTCAAATCCATGTTGTTTTTTCCAACACTCAACATAGGTTTGAGGTTATCGAGCTGAATACTTTTTGGCAGATCCAAAAACGAGCCTTTTTTCAAGAACTTGGTTGTAAAGCCAGCAAAAGGACCAAACAGAATCGCTTTTTTGCCATCAATAATACGAGTATCTAAGTGTGGCACTGACATTGGTGGCGCTCCTATTGGTGCAGCACCATAAACTTTCGCAAAATGCTGTTTCACCAACTCGGGCTTTTCGCAAACCAACCACTGACCACTCACAGGGAAGCCACCATAGCCTTTGCTTTCTTCAACACCCGATTTTTGTAACAGTGGCAAAGCTCCGCCACCCGCGCCTAAGAAAATAAATTTAGCATTAATAGTTTGCGACTGGCCATTTTGGTCAACAACCACATCCCAACTACCATCTTGCTGTTGAGTAAGCTTTTCAACCTCACTGTTGAGGCTCAATTCAAAGCCTTCAGACTGCATTAGGTGCTGCCCCATATGGCGGGCAATAGCACCAAAATTCACATCACTACCGTGTTCAATACGAGTCGCTGCTAATGGTTCACTGGCATCTCGCTGTGACATAATTAATGGCATCCATTCCGCCATTTTTTCACGGTTTTCAGTGTATTGCATTTCTTTAAAAGCAGGGTGAGCACTCATGGCTTCGTAGCGTGCCTTTAGAGCATTAACATTGTCTTCACCCCAAACAAAGCTTTGGTGAGGAACACGATTAATGAACTCTTCAGGAGTAGGCAATTTGCCCTGCTCTACTAGGTAGGACCAGAACTGCAAGCTCACTTCGAAAGCAGCATTAATATTAACGGCTTTATCAATATTAATGCTGCCATCAGAATTTTTGGATGTGTAGTTTAATTCACAGTATGCGGCGTGGCCTGTACCTGCATTGTTCCAGCCATCCGTACTTTCTTTCGCGATGCTATCTAAGCGTTCAACCATTTTTATGGTCATGGAAGGCTCAAGTTGTTTCAATAACATCCCTAGGGTTGTGCTCATAGCACCACCCCCGACTAATAAAACGTCTACAGAGTTTGAGGTCATATGATTTCGCCGTGTTATAGCTAATTATGAATTTGAAAATAACAGGTAAAAGGCTTTTGGCCAGACATTGCTCAAAAGAAAAGAGGCGCTTGCTGAATATTACCCATTACTTTCCTCTGATCGTTTTCCAACACTAAATCGAAGGAAAAAACGAACAACCTGCTTTGGATTTTGAGTAGGTCAGGTCGATTATACGTATTTTCAAATGAATGTCTTGACCGAGTGTGTGAAGAAATACGTAAGATTCAAAACAGGAGCTATCAAAATGCTCAAAACAGTCCAAAAACTATCGTATTATATTGATTTTAAAAGATTTAATATCAGTTTTACTATATAGATGAGAAATCATCTAATTGGAAATAGTGGGCATAAATATAGATTATTTAATACGTTAGTCTTATGAACAACAGGCATTTCTATCATTCATAAGACCTAGTATCAAAAAGCCTTAATGAGTTTCTGCTTGGTCGCCCAACAAACCACTAAAGTCTTGTTCAGAAAATTCGTACTTTTCAGCACAAAATTGGCAATCCACCATAATTTTGCCTTGTTCAATCAGCAGTTCCCGAATTTCTTCCGCGCCGATTGATAGAATGGCATCAAAGGTACGTTGCTTGGAGCAAGAGCAACCAAACTGCATGACTTTTTTGTCGTAAAGACGTAGCTCTTCTTCATGATACAGACGGTGCAATAATACCTCTGTCTCAACGCCTACTAGCTCTTCATCTTTGACGGTATCAGCAAGATGAACAAATCGTTCCCAGGCGTCTTCGTCATTCTCTTTAGCTTGCTCTTCAGGTAGACGCTGCAAAAATAAGCCGCCGCATTGTGAGCCGTTAGCCGATAACCAAATGCGACTTGGAAGTTGCTCTGACTGATAAAAGTATTGCTCAAGACATTCCGCCAAGGAATCTCCTACCAACTCTACAATTCCTTGATAAGTCTGGCCATTGCGAGGAGCAATGGTAATGACTAAGTAACCACCTTGAAGCGCCTCTTTAAGAGAAATTTGCTCTGGTAGTTGAGCATCTTCTTGCCACTGAACAATGCCCCTCAGGTTTTGTTTTTCATCACATTCCGTCATTAAGGTAGACAAAAAGCCATTACCCTTTGCTTGCAAAGATAAGGTGCCATCTATTTTTACAATGTCACGCAAAAGCGCAATTGCCGCGACAAACTCCCCTAAAAGCTTCTCAAGCACCAAAGGGTATTCTTTACGACGAATAATCTCTTGATAAGCGCTTGTTAAAAGCACTCTTTCACCACGCACATTTGTGTGGTCAAAAGAGAAACGTTGAATTTCATTGACCGTTAAATTATTCAAAAATACTCACCTAGTGCAGTCTGCACTGCACATCAAAAAAGTTAATACCATATATTGTTCCATTTTACCTTTGAGGCAAGCATTCATCTACGTTAAAGCAAGGATAAACTTGGAATATTCTTAGCAGCGCTATTTCGTTTAAGTGTTAGGCACTCTAAAATGCCAAATAGCCTAAACAAATATTAATTTGCACCTCCTCCGTGAGACCCCATTAAGAGACAACCAAGTAATATGATCCAATTCACAGAAGTAAGTTTGCAGCGTGGCACACAATTTTTACTAGAAAGTGCAGACATGACCATTTTTGAAGGACAAAAAGTGGGGCTAATAGGAGCCAACGGTGCAGGTAAATCATCGTTATTTGCTCTAGTTAGAGGTGAGCTACACGCTGATACTGGAGAAATCATTTTACCCGGCCAACGTCGCATTGCCTTTATGGCTCAAGAAGTTACTGAGACCCAGCGTAGTGCTTTAGATTATTGTTTAGATGGTGATGAACAGTTACGCCATATCGAGAGCCAAATCCGCCAAGCACAAAACAAACAAGATGATCATGCCCATGCAACATGGCTTGGTGAGTATGAAGCTGCACAGGGCTACACGGCAAAATCGCGAGGAGAAACGCTTCTACAAGGCCTAGGCTTTAAAATGTCGGACATGGACAGACCCGTAGCAGACTTTTCTGGTGGTTGGCGTATACGACTCAACCTCGCCAAAGCACTAATGTGTCCTTCCGATGTATTACTCCTCGACGAGCCTACGAACCACTTAGACCTAGATGCCGTCATGTGGCTAGAAAATTGGCTGCGCCAATACCCTGGCACCTTGTTGCTGATCTCCCATGACCGTGATTTTTTAGACGGCACCTGTAGCCATATTGTCCATCTCTATCAGAAACAGTTAACTCTTTATAAGGGTAACTACTCAGACTATGAAAGGCAGCGCGCAGAACACCTTGCTCAGCAACAAGTAAATTATGAAAAACAACAAGCGAAGCGCGCTCACTTACAACAATATGTCGACCGTTTTCGCTATAAAGCCGATAAAGCCAAGCAAGCTCAAAGCCGTCTACGCATGCTCGAAAAAATGGAAGTAATTGGACCTGCTCACATTGATTCACAGTTTGAGTTTAGCATTCCATTTGCAGACAAAACATCTCAGCAACTTATAGACCTTGCCCAAGCAGACTTAGGTTACCTTTTAGAAAACGGACAACAACAGGTTCAATTAGGTGAAACTAATTTCACCATCAGAGATGGACAAAGAATAGGACTACTTGGTCCTAATGGGGCGGGTAAATCCACACTGATCAAATCGCTGGTCGGTGAAATACCGCCTTTATCAGGAGCAAGAGTCTGTGGTGAAAATTTAAAAGTGGGGTATTTCTCCCAGCATCAACTGAGTGCGTTAGATCTTGATGCATCACCTTTACTTCATATACAACGTTTAACGCCTACTATCCTAGAAAATGAAATTCGCCGTTACCTAGGTGGGTTTGGCTTTATAGGAGACGATGCCTTACGGCCTGTTAAAGGATTCTCAGGCGGAGAGAAAGCTCGCCTTGCCTTGTCCTTAATCGCCTGGACAAAGCCAAACCTATTAGTACTAGACGAACCCACCAATCACTTGGACCTAGAAATGCGTCAGGCCCTCACGGAAGCTCTACAAGCCTTCCCTGGTGCCGTGCTACTGGTTTCCCACGACCGCCATTTATTAAACAGTACTGTAGATCAATTTTTCTTGGTGGCAGATCATAAAATAGCCGAGTTTGATGGTGATTTAGCTGCTTACCATCAATGGCTACAAGCTCGACAGTCAGCCGCTAGCCAGTCAGTTGAGAGCTCAACGAACAGTATTAAGGTAGATAAAAAAGAAGAGCGTCGTAAAGCCGCAGAGCTGAGAGAGAAGCTTCGCCCTCTTCGTAAAACGATCGAGAAACATGAAAAACACACGATTGATGCACAACGCCATCTTGATCGTATTGGTGAAGAAATGGCTGATAGCAGCCTCTATGAGGACGCCAATAAAAACAAACTGCAAACACTATTAAGTGATGAAGCTAAATGGAAAAAAGTGTTAGAAGAGCATGAAGAAGCATGGTTTGAAGCTCAAGAAGCATTAGAAGAAGCTGAAAACAGTTTAAGTTGATTCATTCCCAACAAAAAGGCTTAATGACTTAAAACTGTCACATTTGAGCAGTAAATTAAAAGATAATGAAGTAGGAGTTAATGGATGGCATTTCCATATGTTCGAATGCGCAGAATGCGCAAAAATGATTTCTCTCGCCGTCTCATGAGAGAGCACCATCTCACCACCGATGATCTAATATACCCTATGTTCATTGTTGAAGGTGAGCAGGTAAAGCAACCCATTTCCTCCATGCCAAACATTCATCGCTTCTCTATCGATACCTTACTAGAAGAGGCAAAAGAATTAGTCGAGTTGGGTATACCCGCGATTGCTCTTTTCCCTTACATAGAAGCAGACAAAAAAACACTGCTTGCTGAAGAAGCCTATAACCCTGAAGGTTTAGTGCAACGCGCGGTCCGAGCGCTTAAAGCTGCTTATCCAGACCTAGGTATAATTACCGATGTAGCCCTTGACCCTTTCACTAGCCATGGACAAGACGGCATCTTGGATGACAATGGCTATGTACTAAACGATGTCACGGTAGACACTCTAGTTAAGCAAGCGCTGTCTCACGCTGAAGCCGGCGCAGACGTTGTCGCCCCATCCGATATGATGGATGGCCGTGTCGGTGAGATTCGCGCCGAGCTTGAGACACAAGGGTTTATCAATACCATGATCATGGCCTATGCGGCGAAATACGCATCGGCTTACTATGGCCCGTTTAGAGATGCCATTGGTTCAAGCAGTAATCTTGGCAAAGGTAATAAGTTCACCTATCAAATGGATCCTGCTAACTCCAACGAAGCCATCCGTGAAGTTATGCTAGACCTTGATGAAGGTGCAGATATGGTCATGGTGAAGCCCGGAATGCCTTACCTAGACATCGTTCGTCGGGTCAAACAAGAACTTGAAGTGCCAACCTTCGCTTATCAAGTCAGCGGTGAATACGCCATGCACATGGCTGCATTTGAAAATGGCTGGCTTAATAAAAACAGCGTGATGGTGGAATCACTACTCGCATTTAAGCGCGCTGGTGCAGACGGTATTCTTACCTATTTTGCAAAAGATGTAGCACGCCTGATTAGAGCTTAATAAGGAAGCGTAAACAGCTTCCCCAAACCGACTCAGGCATAGTACAGGATTTTACTCAGTCTATAGAGCTCTCTATAGGCTGGTTCATACTTTATATTATGTAAACGGAAAATAAACATGTCTGAACAGTCTGAAGTTGAAGTGGTAGCAAAAGCACCAAGCACTGAAGCCACTCCAGAAGTAATAAAAGAAATCGATTCAACCGCTGCGGCCACCGAAGCCGATGCAGAAGAAATGGTACTTGAGCCGATTCCCGAACAGCCCAAAGATGCGAGTAAATTAGCCATAGAAGAGCGCCTGCCTGAAGAAATAGACCTTTCAGATCCAGAACTCTATTTCAACCGCGAGCTCAGCCATCTTCAGTTCAACGCGCGAGTCCTTGAGCAGGCTATGGATGAAAACCATCCTATTTTAAACCGCCTCATGTTCCTGTGTATTTTCAGCTCTAACATGGATGAGTTTTTTGAAATTCGTGTCGCAGGCTTAAAAAGCCAAATAGAATACAGCCGAGAAGAAAACGGCCCAGACGGCATGCACCCTAAAGAAGTGCTTAAACTCATTAGCGAACGCACTCATAAATTGGTGCGCCGTCAGTACAAAATATTAAACGACATCATTTTCCCTAAGTTAGCGGAAGAAAACATTCGCTTTATTCGTCGTTCATTATGGACTGACAAACAAGCTGCCTGGGTGAAAAAGTACTTCAATGAAAATGTCTTGCCTGTCATTAGCCCTATTGGATTGGACCCAACTCACCCATTCCCAAGACTGGCAAACAAGACCTTTAACTTTGTTGTAGAACTAGAAGGGCGTGATGCATTTGGGCGTGAAAACGGCCTGGCGATCGTACCAGCACCAAGTTCATTACCACGACTTGTCAAATTACCAGATGACGTCTGTGAAGGCGGAGACAATATGGTCTTCTTGTCTTCCATTATTCACGCGCATGCAGACCAACTCTTCCCCGGTATGACCGTTAAAGGCTGCTATCAATTCCGCCTAACACGTAACGCCGACTTAGAAGTAGACTCTGACGATATCGGTGTCGACCTTGCAGGCGCTCTAAGAACAGAGCTTCAAAGCCGCCACTATGGTAGTTCAGTGCGCTTAGAGATTGCTGACAACTGCCCTGACAACATTGTTGACTCCCTACTAAAACAGTTTGACCTTGAGCAACAAGACCTATACAGAACTGATGGCCCTGTAAACCTCAGCCGATTAATGGCGGTATTGGACCTTGTGGATCGAAGTGACCTAATGTACTCACCTTTCTCGCCAGGTCTACCAAGAAAGCTATCAAACTCAGGAACTATTTTCGAAGCGATTAGACAACGCGACTACTTACTGATGCACCCATTTGAAAGTTTTGCGCCAGTAGTGGATTTACTTAGCGAAGCGGCTAAAGACCCGAAAGTAGTAGCTATTCGTCAAACTTTATACCGTACAGGAGCTCGCTCACCTATCGCAAATGCTTTAGTAGAAGCGGCGCGTAATGGAAAAGAAGTCACTGTAGTCATTGAGTTGAGAGCACGTTTTGACGAAGCTGAAAACCTTGCCTTAGCAAGCCGTTTACAAGACGCAGGAGCAATCGTTGTTTATGGTGTGGTACGCCATAAAACCCACGCAAAAATGATTGTGATCGTTCGTCGTGAAGGAGCAGAGTTAAAACGCTATGTTCACCTAGGGACAGGTAACTACCACGCTGGTAACGCCCGTTTATACACAGATTACAGTTTCTTAACATGCGATAAACAAATTGGTGATGACGTTCATAGAGTCTTCCAACAGTTAACCGGCATGAGCAAAGAGCTAAAAGTTAAAAAGCTCCTGCATGCGCCGTTCACTCTAAGAGACCGCTTGCTTGAAATGGTAGAACGAGAAGCTAAAAACGCTCAAAATGGCGAGCCTGCTCGTATTATCATCAAAGTTAACTCACTTACCGAACGCCGCCTAGTGCAAGCCCTTTATAAGGCCTCTCAGGCTGGAGTGAAAATCGACCTTATTGTTCGCGGCATTTGTACACTGCGCCCTGGTGTTAAAGGGGTGTCCTCAAACATCCGGGTAAGAAGTATTATCGGCCGCTTCTTAGAGCATACCCGAGTTTACTACTTCTATAATAACCGTAACCCAGAAGTCTTTTTGTCTAGTGCGGATGGCATGGAACGTAACCTTAACAACCGTGTTGAAGTTGCCTTCCCAATCCAAGACTACAAATTGGCAAGACGCGTTAAGAAAGAGCTAGAAGCGTATCTGTCAGACAACACCCAAAGCTGGATATTGCAAAACGACGGCTCTTATCAGCTCAACAAGCCGCGTAAAGATGTTTATCGAAGCGCACAGCGTCAATTGTTAAGTGAGCTAGCCAACAGCGTACGTTAGTTGTAAAAGGTGCCTCCAATAGAAGCAACCCCGCAACCTTTGTATAAGAGTATAATGGGTTGCGGTTATGCATTAACGCACCCATAGCGCATGATCGCCATTGAGTTTGGGCAATTTATAGGTCACGGTTCGCGAAGCGAATCTGACGCCGAGGACGCAGCCCTCGTGTTACACCAACGCAATTTGGTCGGATATATGGACGCTTCGCACCCACGGCGCATTACGGCCTTCGGCCTATGATCTCCATGGATTTTGGTAATTTGTAGGTCACGGTTCGCGAAGCGAATCTGACGCCGAGGGCGTAGCCCTCGTGTTACACCAACGCAATTTAGTTCATTCATGGGCGCTGCGCACTCACGGCGCATTACGGCCTTCGGCCTAACGGCGCCCTACAGCCGTGGGCGTAGTCCTCATGTTACACCAACGTAATTTGCTGGAGTCACATGGGCGCGGCGCATTACGGCCTTCGGCCTAACGGCGCCCTACGATTGGCGGCAAATGATCTCCATGGATTTTGGGCAATTTGTAGGTCACGGTTCGCGAAGCGAATCTGACGCCGAGGGCGCAGCCCTCGTGTTACACCAACGTAATTTGCTGGAGTCACATGGGCGCGGCGCATTACGGCCTTCGGCCTAACAGCGCCCTACAGCCGTGGGCGTAGTCCTCATGTTACACCAACGCAATTTGGTTCAATCATGGGTGCGGCGCATTACGATTGGGGATGCAATAAAATTTAATAGGTTGCGGTTATTCATTTACGCTGACGCGTCGAGGTACGAGACAGGCGCAAGTTAATGGATAACCACAACCGATATGTTCAATATCGGTTATATGGGCGCTTCGCACCCGCGGCGCATTACGGCCTGCGGCCTAACGGCGCCCTACAGCCGAGGGCGTAGTCCTCATGTTACACCAACGCAATTTGGTTCAATCATGGGTGCGGCGCATTACGATTGGGGATGCAATAAAATTTAATAGGTTGCGGTTATGCATTTACGCAGACGCGTCGAGGTACGAGACAGGCGCAAGTAAATGGATAACCACAATCGATATGTTCAATATCAGTTATATGGGCGCTTTGCACCCAGCGGCGCATTACGGCCTGCGGCCTAACGGCGCCCTACGAGTCGGAGCTTGGGATTGACGTTTTGGCGCTGTAAACGAAAAAACCCCACACGACGTTTGTCGTA
>NZ_BAAGVX010000029.1:140708-147034 GCF_054780655.1 Marinomonas epiphytica | reverse complement strand
AGTCGGCGAAGTTCATCAGGGATAAAGGCAATTAATGTCTTACAAAAAATCCGAATAGATGGCTGCAAAACTACTCTTGTTAATACTTGATTTTGCTTGCAAAAATCGGAGTGTCCATAGATGTTACGTTTAAGGGAGATAAATGAGTATTTTAGCACTTGACCTACTGATTGATGCAGGGTTACTTACTGCGTCAGGACAAGCCGTTGATATTTCTTCATTACCAGATGCTGAAGTTTCATCAAGAGTCTCACAGTACTCTAATGCTCGAATTGAAACGGCAGAGTCAGATGTAGATTATGTATATGATAGCAAAATGTTAAGTGCGTTATTCAGTACTAGTTCGGCAGATGTTAGCTGTAATAAACTACTATCCTCAGCTTTAGTATATGAATCAATAGTTATTGATGACCCGCTTGTATCTTCAGCTTCGACTATAAGTTATGAGCAATTATCAAAAGGGTTGGAATTATTCTCATGGGCTTTTGAATTAATTAAATCTGGTTTTATTAAAGTCATTCCTATCTCTTACTTCAATAAACCAAGTGACGAAATCCCTTTGTTGCATTCAGATGATGCTTTCAGGTCTTCGATTCCAGAAGAAATTCATGATTTTGTTCATGATAATGCGATATTAAGGTCTGTTTTTATGGATGACAAAGGACGAATGCTAAGGCTTACTGAAAGTGCTGAAGTTCGTAGACGAACCGCTTTAAATGTTAGCTTTAAAGATGATTATTGGCATTCAGGTGTGAGTCTATATTTGTTTCAGACTCTTGAGAATGGAGTAATAACTTGGGATAAGGATGGTATTCTTTCAAAAGAAAAATTTAAACAGTGGGCATATCAGACAATAAATCAGGCAATAAGAGCTAGGCTTATCAATATTTATAACGAAACCTGCTTGGCTTCGAAGATGGGTCATACTTATGTAACAGAGTCCTCATTCGAATCGAAATTCTTAGCAATGTCAGGACATTTAGACTGTAGTAGTGGATCAATTCCGGCAAAATTTCTTGAGGCGAATAATAGTTTTATAAACATAGAGTCTCCAAAGACCATTATTGAGCTAAGAGGTAAATATTCGACAGCATTTGAAAGATTTAATTATTCATTAATGAGCGTTACTGAAGAACTTAGTTGTGTCGCACCTGAAAACTTTAAGGCGAAAGCAGAATTGCTGTTCCATAAAGAAATTATGCCACAGATTAATGAGATTAGAGATAACGTGAACTCAATCTCTAGCTCTGGGGTTAAAGGCGTACTAAGTAGTTTAGTTGGTTTTTCGGCAGCTATTGCTACAGGGTCTTCATTGCCTTTGATTCCCGCTCTTATGTGTAGTGTATCTGCGGGAGTAGCTGAGGCTTTCCCTTCAATATCACATCAACAAAGATTGAAGAAGCGACCAGCATATATATGGCACCGAGTAACAAAAACATAATAAGAAATTAGAACAGTTATTAATGAGGTGCACTTTGAAAATTCAGTGTTTTCAAGGTTCTTAGCGTGCGTGTCCTGTTAAAATGTTGTTTATGCTAAAAGGATATAAAATTGAAGTTTTCTTGGGATCAAGTGGAAAAAATATTTAGGTTATTTTTTCCTGAGTTTTCTAACAAAGTTACATGGACTGTAGTAGGTGCAGGTTTAGCGCTTACTTCTACGCCTTTTGTTGAAGCTATTATTCGAGCGATCATAGAAGAAAACTTTAAGATTGAAATATTAGGTAGCAACGATGGCTATATAGGCCTTACCCTTGTGGCTTTTGGTCTCATTCACAATATCGTTCTACAGCGTGAGAAAAACAAGTTGCAGATTGCAGCAAATGTACCAGAGGATAATTCGGAGCAACGTGAACATGATAAGAAGGTATTTAATTACCTAAATGGAGTAATGGATGAAAATATACTAAATACCATTTTCGATACCTTAGAGAGGGATCATGCTTATTTTTATTCGCGCTATGATGCAGTAGAAAAATTCATGCATGAAATTAACAATTCTGAAAATTCATATGCAGATCAAGATTTATGTCTAGCTGTTGATGTATTAAAAGAATCTGCTATTAAATTTAATGCTTTTCTAATCAACAATTTTCATCAATTATCTCATGGTACAAATGATGAATGGATGTGCTTACACCCATATTGGAATTGTGATCGCGGCGGACAGTTTGGAGATAGAGAGCAAGAAAGAAAATATGAGGCATTTTCGGATGAGATGTATAAGTTGGTTAAAGAACATAGAGAAAATTTTAGAGCCTATCGAAAGCTGGTGAAGGTAAAGCTTGCTATTTAGTTAAGATAATTGGGTCAGAGTAAAATTAAATCGACTCCCTAGCTAACCCCACTTTATGCTATCTTTCTATATCCAGGATAAATGGGGTCAGAGTAAAATCAGGATAAATGGGGTCAGAGTAAAATTAAATCGACTCCCTAGCTAACCCCACTTCATGTTATCTTTCTCTATCCTAAAGTATGTGAGAAAGGAGTCTCCATGCCACGTCGCCCGAGAGTTTCTATGCCTAGCTATGCCGAGCATATCATCCAGTGAGGTAATAACCGCCAGCCAATTATTATAGAAATAGCCAGCAAGTTTGGGCCGTTTAACAAGGGCGTTATATTCAAACAAGGAGTGATTGAACTTTGGATGAGCAATTAATATCCCAAATAACAGAAAAAGTTGTAAGCGATGTAAGTTTTTGGACAGCTTGGATTGCATTTGGTGGTGTCGTAATTGGGGCTTTAATCGCAATAATTGGAAATGTAATAGTTTTTAATTTACAGAGAAAAGATAAGAAAAAGTTGGACTATCTAAGAAAAGCTTTACTCAAAAGTATGCTTGACGATCCCAACTTTGCAGAAGGACGCTCACTCGAAACGTTGTGTAAAGTAACAGGAGCCGAGAAAGAAGATTGCAGAAGACTTCTAATTGAAATGAAAGCAAGAGGTTTTACTCTGGCAGGTGGTCGAGAAGGATGGACTTATATAAAGAACAGGCCTCTTAATGAGCAGTGAATATAACAAGCCACTTAAGGCTCTCGCTTCGCTCGCTGGGACGCTAACACATGGGCTGCGTCACTTCGTTCCTAATTTTAGCCCATGTGTTATCGCCCCTTAGTGGGAAGTTTCCTAGGGAGTTGATAGCACTGTGAATATGAAAAAGTTTTCTGAGCTGACAGGGTTGTCTTCTCATACTCTTCGGTATTACGAAAAAATTGGTTTGCTTAAAAATATTGGCCGTAATAGTAATGGCCACAGAGTTTATACCTCCAAAGACATTGACTGGGTTAGTTTTATTGTTCGTTTAAAAGAAACAGGAATGCCGTTGGAGTCTATTTTAGAATATGCGTTGCTACGAGAAGCAGGTCCTGAGACAGTGCAAAGTAGACAAGAGCTGTTAGAGGCACATAAAGAGACTATTAAGAAGCATATTGATTCACAATTATCTCATTTGTCGGCACTTGAAAATAAGATTCAGCTATATAAGGAAAAAAAAGTTAGTTGACTTAGAGTTTACTCTAACTTGTAAGATTGCATCTCCAAATTAACAAAGGAGAGTATCATGGAAAAATCTAAGTTCGACATGGGGTTAGAGCAACTAACAAAAATCGATGGTGAGGCCGGTCAGAATGTTATTAACAGTTTGCAAGACATATGTCCTGACCTTGCAAAATTTACAATTGAATATCCGTTTGGTGATATCTATACACGTCCAGCTCTTGATTTAAAATCAAGAGAAATAGCTACAGTGGCGGCATTAACAGCCTTGGGGAACTGCCAGCCACAGTTGAAGGTTCATCTAAATGCAGCATTAAATGTCGGTTGCATGGAAGACGAAATAAAAGAAGTTATTTTACAAATGTCAGTGTATGCTGGTTTTCCAGCAGCATTGAACGGAATGTTTGCTTTTAAAGAAGTTTTAGGCGAGAGAAAAGCATAACAAGGCAAATCAAAACAGACGCAATACGGCTGGCATCGTTTTTGCCAAAAACAAAAAGCGGCAAAAACACTGCCAACCTATGCGCTGTTGTTTGCGGCGTTGCTGCAATCATAAATCTCTAGCCAAGACTATAAATAAGCTCTAAAATTAGATCTTATTTGAATGCTTAATTGGTGTTGTTATGAGACAAGTTTTAGCTGATTGTTCAGCAAGTATCTCTGAGTTAAAGAAAAATCCAACAGCTTTGTTAAACGAAGCAGATGGCTCTGCTATTGCTATCCTTAACCACAATAAGCCAGCAGCTTATCTAGTACCTGCAGAAACTTATGAGTTTTTAATGGATATGCTCGATGATTATGAGCTTGCTAAATTAGTCGAAAGCCGTCGCGGTGAACTATCTGAAGCGGTGGAAGTAGATATCGATGACTTATAAGCTTAAATTTCTGCCTGCTGCCCAGAAAGAGTGGAGTAAATTAGCTCCACCAATCCAAAGTCAGTTCAAAAAGAAACTTAAAGAACGCCTAGAAAACCCGCACGTTCCTTCGTCTAAGCTTCGTGGTTATGACTCAGTATATAAGATCAAACTGCGTACAGCAGGTTATCGCTTAGCCTATGAAGTCATTGACGATGAAATCGTGGTGTATGTGTTGGCTATTGGAAAACGAGACAAAGATGCAGTGTACAAAAAGTTAGCATCGAGGTTCTCGTAACAGCAGAATAACAAAGCGTTTAAGACAGATTCCCAACGCTTGGCACTTTCGATAATTGGGGTCAGAGTAAAATTAAATAGACTCCCTAGCTAACCCCACTTCATGCTATCTTTCTCTATCCTAAAGTAGATAATTGGGGTCAGAGTAAAATTAAATCAACTCCCTAGCTAACCCCACTTCATGCTATCTTTCTATATCCTAAAGTATGTGAGAAAGGAGTCTCCATGCCTGGGTGTTTATGACGAATCATGTGCATTTGTTGTGTACGCCAAGCAGTACTGCATCTATCTCCAAAATGATGCAGTCGCTAGGCAGACAATATGTACGCTATTTTAACTATACCTATCAACGTACTGGCACTTTGTGGGAAGGGCGCTTTAAGTCCTGTCTAGTGCAAGACCAAAGTTACCTTTTTCATTTGTACCGCTATATTGAGTTAAACCCAGTTAGGGCTAATATGGTGAAAGATCCTGCTGACTATTCTTGGTCAAGTTACCAATGTAACGGTTTGGGTATTAACAGTGAGCTACTGACACCCCATGAACTTTATCAATCATTGGGGAGAACAAAAGAAGAGCGATGTGATGTGTATCGAGCAATGTTTCAGTATCATGTAGATAATAAATTGCTAGAAGACATTCGTTTAACTGCAAATAAAGGCTTAGCATTAGGAAATGATCGATTTAAAGAGCAAATAGAATTGCTAACAGAGCAACGGCAAACGCAGGCAAAGCGTGGACGAAAAGATGGGTGGCGTAAAAATATTGATGATGGCTGATCGTAGAGATTTAATTTTACTCTGACCCCAATTATTAATTTTACTCTGACCCCAATTATTGGCTTAATGAACTCAAGAAGCGCTCCGTAAGTGTCGCTGTCACATATGGCGACCCATCCTTTTATTCAAGGGTGGGGTTTCAGGCTCTTTCAGAAGATGTAATTCAGGCTCCTCTAAAGCTGTCAATGCCATTTGGTTGGCTTGGCCAATCTTTAACGGCAGAGCCAATTCCAACTATCAAAGAACGCCCCATGTGCGTTAAGGAATTCAATGACCCTGTTTATTGGTAAAGCAAAAGAACATAACAATCGCGTAAACTCGGAGCGTTATAGGCTCAAATGAATATACGAGTAATTTCTCTAGTTATTAGCGTATTAGTTCTTTCTTCCTGTACTAATCCCGAGAAGCTAGAAAATAAATACAGCGAGATTGGTAAAGGGTGAATCTCTAGCCAAGACTATAAATAAGGTCTAAAATTAGAGCTTATTTGAATGCTTAATTGGTGTTGTTATGAGACAAGTTTTAGCTGATTGTTCAGCAAGTATCTCTGAGTTAAAGAAAAATCCAACAGCTTTGTTAAACGAAGCAGATGGCTCTGCTATTGCTATCCTTAACCACAATAAGCCAGCAGCTTATCTAGTACCTGCAGAAACTTATGAGTTTTTAATGGATATGCTCGATGATTATGAGCTTGCTAAATTAGTCGAAAGCCGTCGCGGTGAACTATCTAAAGCGGTGGAAGTAGATATCGATGACTTATAAGCTTAAATTTCTGCCTGCTGCCCAGAAAGAGTGGAGTAAATTAGCTCCACCAATCCAAAGTCAGTTCAAAAAGAAACTTAAAGAACGCCTAGAAAACCCGCACGTTCCTTCGTCTAAGCTTCGTGGTTATGACTCAT
>NZ_BAAGVX010000029.1:4111-140698 GCF_054780655.1 Marinomonas epiphytica | reverse complement strand
TGCGTACAGCAGGTTATCGCTTAGCCTATGAAGTCATTGACGATGAAATCGTGGTGTATGTGTTGGCTATTGGAAAACGAGACAAAGATGCAGTGTACAAAAAGTTAGCATCGAGGTTCTCGTAACTGCAGAATAACAAAGCGTTTAAGACAGATTCCCAACGCTTGGCACTTTTGGTTTACTTTGAATTTAGTGTTTACGGCACAATGGTTTAGGTTTGGTGGTCAGTGTTGCTCACTACTTAACGCAGCGTTATATTCCTATTAGACACCTGTTGCGCAACGCGCTACACTTTCACCATGATCAAATCATTTAAACATAAAGGACTCAAGAAGTTCTTTGAATCGGGAAACGAAGCCGGAATTCAAGCCAAACACGGGCGTCGACTAAGAATGCAATTGGCCGCTATTGACACGGCAACAGTGATCGAAGATGTTGATTTACCAGGCTTTAAACTCCATCCGCTTAAAGGCAATAGAAAAGGTATTTGGTCTATTACCGTTAACGGAAATTGGCGAGTAACTTTTGAGTTTATAGATGGAAATGCTTACATACTTAATTATGAGGATTATCACTAATGACTATGCATAATCCACCGCATCCGGGTGAATTTATTTCCGATGTATATATGCAACCCTTTGGCTACAGCTGCAGATTTGTTGCTAAACAACTTGATGTTTCAGCGTCAACTTTAAACCGCATCTTAAAAGGCAAAAGCGCTATAACGCCTGAGATGGCATTACGACTATCAAAGGCTCTTGGAAGAACTCCTGAAAGTTGGTTGGTGATGCAAGATAACTACGATCTTTGGCAAGCCAAACAGAATGTTAATCTTACTAAGGTCCATCCAATAGATTTCGCAATGGCGTAATCGGAATGAGATAGGGGTCAGAGTAAAATTAAATCGACTCCCTAGCCAACCCCACTTCATGCTATCTTTATATATCCTAAAGTATGTGAGAAAGGAGTCTCCATGCCACGTCGTCTGAGAGTTTCTATTCCTGGCTATGCCGAGCATATCATCCAGCGAGGTAATAACCGCCAGCCAATTTTTGCCTGTGATGAAGATATGAAAGCCTATGCTCATTGGCTTAGTGAGTATGCTAAGAAGTTTGGAGTGTCGATACATGCCTGGGTGTTTATGACAAATCATGTGCATTTGTTGTGTACGCCAAGCAGTACAGCAGCTATCTCCAAAATGATGCAGTCGCTAGGTAGGCAGTATGTACGCTATTTTAACTATACCTATCAACGTACTGGTACTTTGTGGGAAGGGCGATTTAAGTCCTGTCTAGTGCAAGACCAAAGTTACCTTTTTCATTTGTACCGCTATATTGAGTTAAACCCAGTTAGGGCTAATATGGTGAAAGATCCTGCTGACTATTCTTGGTCAAGTTACCAATGTAACGGTTTGGGTATTAACAGTGAACTACTGACACCCCATGAACTTTATCAATCATTGGGAAGAACAAAAGAAGAACGATGTGATGTGTATCGAGCAATGTTTCAGTATCAGGTAGATGGTAAATTGCTAGAAGACATTCGTTTAACTGCAAATAAAGGCTTAGCATTAGGAAATGATCGATTTAAAGAGCAAATAGAATTGCTAACAGGGCAACGGCAAACGCAGTCAAAGCGTGGACGAAAAGATGGGTGGCGTAAAAATAGTAATGATGGCGGATCGTAGAGATTTAATTTTACTCTGACCCCAATTATTCCGAAGAAGAAAAACTCTATGAAGAATTATGTTTTATTAGTTTTTGTATTGCTTATGAATACTGCTTGTACTGAACGTGTAAAGGTTATGGTTGGCGGTGAAAAGAATTACGATGCTTGTTATTCTGCTGCGGAAGTATTTTCTTCAACAGCGAAAAAAGTAACCGTGTATTCAGCTCCTGATGATGAATCAAATGTTATCGATGAAGTTGCTACTGGAATATATGTTTCTGTGTGTGATTATTCGGACAAAACTCTTGTGGATGATTGGGTTGGTATTGTCTACAAAAATGACGAATCTCTGGTTTGTGGCGTTGGTACTACTGTTGAAAAGAGGCAGCCATATAGTGGGCCATGTAAGTCTGGTTGGATAAAAAGAGCAAATTTAAAAAATTGGATTGGATAATTCTAATAAGTACTTTAATTATGGGCTTAGCGGCGCGGGAAGCGCAAGCTTTTCGGCCCATTAAGTGTGTGTTAGGGCTACCTTGAGTATGATTTACTAGTCTCACTATTGAAAAGAACTATTACTAGCTTCCGCAAGGTGGCTGAGTAAACTTCGGCTAAGCGAAAATACTCGAGAAAGAACCTACGTCAAGCTAGAAAAAGAATTGATGCCAGGTTTTTATTCTGTCAGAAGTCAGCTTGCGGGGCATTGAGCTTGCCGCAATCAATTGTGTCAAATAGCGCCAGCGTTGAGTTACTCAAGCTTTACTTCTATACCTAGAGGGTAGCAAACACTCGTTTGCTAGTGCGTTATGGATAACGCAATCAAGATTCAAGGAGTGAAATATGCTTAAACAATATATAGCGGCCTGTTTGCTGTGTTTTGGGGTGGTATCGGCATGGGCCCAACCCGATGTGCAATTGGCTAACGTGCTGTCTGATAACGTGCAGATCGAAGAGTACTTGGTCAGCGAAAAGTATGACGGTATTCGTGCGATCTGGACAGGCCAAAAATTATTAACCCGAAAGGGAAATGAAATTCACGCGCCAGCTTGGTTTATCGAGCCTTTGCCAAATATATGGCTAGATGGCGAGCTTTGGAGTAAGCGCCAAGACTTTGAGTTCATTAGCTCCGTAGTACGCAAGAAAAAACCTCAAAATGCCCAGTGGCAATCTATTCGTTATATGGTGTTTGACGCACCAGATAAAGCCCGGTTATTAACCTTTGAAGAACGCTATGTACGTTATCAGCGTATTGTCGCCGAGCTTGGGGTGAGCCATATTCAACCTGTAGAGCAACGATCACTTAACAGTACAGATGAGCTTTATCAAATGTTAAAAGAGCGAGTCGCTGATGGGGCAGAAGGCTTAATGTTACACAGAAAGGCCGCCCTGTTTCATCATGGCAGAAGCGATAACTTATTAAAGCTAAAACCCTATCTGGATGCAGAGGCAAGGGTGACGAAAATCCTGCCAGGTAAAGGAAAGTATTTAGGTAAAATGGGCTCAATTGAGGTGGCAATGCCTTCTGGTTTGCGTTTTAAAATTGGTACAGGTTTTACTGATGCAGAGCGTGAAAGTCCTCCACAAATTGGCGATCTCATTACTTACCAGTATCAAGGTTTTACTAAGCGGGGGTTGCCAAGGTTCACAAGCTTTCTACGAGTTCGCCATCCGGTCGAGCCTTAGAGTAGATGAAAGCAGAACAGACGAAAACAGATTAGGGGAGTTTTTTTTGGGGTTGTATATTGACTTTTTAGGTTAAAATTTATGGTGGGAAAATCATCCACACAGACTGTGGATAAATCTGGGGGTAGGCCTAAATAAGATTCGCTATCATCCCATAGAATCGAGCTGCAAATTGATTGGTTAAAAAATATACAGCTCGGTTTGGTTAGGCTAAGTCGAAAACCGACCAAATAGGTGCGTGGTCAGACGGCTTTTCTAAGCCTCTTAGCTCATAGTCTACATCCGCTTCTTTTAGGCTAGGGGCTAAGCCTTCTGAGGCAAGAATCACATCAATACGCAGACCTCGTTTAGGCTCATCATCAAACCCTTTGGAACGGTAGTCAAACCAGCTGAAACGGTCATCAACACTGGGTTTTAGCTGTCTGAAGGTATCTGTAAAGCCCCAGCTGGTTAATCGCTGAAACCATTCTCTTTCTTCTGGTAAAAAGCTACATTTGCCCGTTTTAAGCCAACGTTTTGCATTCTGCGGACCGATACCAATGTCTAGGTCAGTCGGAGAAATGTTTATGTCTCCCATAACGATAATTTTTTCATCGGGAGAGTGCTGCTCTAAGTAGCTCATTAAGTCCGCATAGAACTTACGTTTAGCAGGGAATTTAGTCTCGTGATCACGGTTTTCACCTTGTGGAAAATAACCGTTTAGCACCTTAACTGGGCCTTGAGGCGTGTCAAAGGTGGCAATGATCATACGGCGTTGAGCGTCGTCTTCGTCGTTAGGGAAGCCATATTCCACATGGGTAGCAGGCTGCTTACTTAAAATGGCAACGCCGTAATGAGATTTTTGACCATAATAATAGGCGTGGTAGCCAACGGATTCGGGAATCTCATGGGGAAAAGCGTCATCATGTACCTTAATTTCTTGCAAGCCGATGACATCAGGAGCGTGCTTGTTAACAAGCGCTTCGATTTGGTGGGGGCGGGCACGTAAGCCATTAATATTGAATGAAACAAACTTCATGATAACTCTTTCCTTATGTTGATACTAGGCATCATACCGACAAGGGGAGTTGTCATAAAGCCTTGTAGGCGTTTCTTGGAAAAATCGATTTTCTTGTCACATTTTAGGGCAAAACATCCGCTATATTTTTTAACTTCTTGGAACTCTGCTGTTACACTTGCTGTCACTTATGGCACATAAAAAAGTTTTGGAGAGCGATAAATGGCTTATCAATATGATTTGTTTGTAATTGGCGCAGGGTCTGGTGGTGTACGAGCTAGCCGAGTGGCGGCATCTAAAGGTTATAAGGTCGCGGTGGCCGAAGGCAGCGCACTGGGTGGAACCTGTGTCAACATTGGCTGTGTGCCGAAAAAGCTCTTTGTTTATGGTTCTGAATACGGTCACGGTTTTGGTGAAGCCGCTGGTTACGGTTGGCAAGTGGGCGACGTAAACTTTGACTGGTCAGTGTTAGTAAACAATAAAACTAAAGAAATTGAACGTTTAAATGGCATTTACGGTAATTTGCTAGGCAATGCGGGTGTAGAAGTTATTTCTGGCTTTGCTAAGTTTGTAGACGCTCATACGGTTGAAGTTGCAGGCGTTCAATATACTGCGGAAAAGATCCTGGTAGCGGTTGGGGCTAAGCCTTTCATTCCAGACTTTGTTGGTAATGATTTGGTGGTGAGCTCCAATGAAATGTTCTACCTCGATACCTTACCAAGCAAAGCGCTGGTTGTTGGTGGTGGTTATATAGCGGTTGAGTTTGCAGGCATCATGCAAGGGCTTGGCGTGAAGACCACACTGGCTTACCGTGGTGAGCAGGTATTACGCGGTTTTGATGAAGATATTCGTCAGTTTGCGAGTGAAGAGTACGCTAAATCTGGCATTGATATGCAGCTCAATACGGATGTAGAGCGCATAGAGCTGGCTGAGCCTGGTAACGATCAAAGTGATCGTGTTGTGTACTTCAAAGACGGCCGTGAAGAGCGTTTTGGCTTGGTGTTATATGCAACCGGTCGAGTGCCTAATACCGCTACGCTTGCCCTTGATAAAGCTGGCATTGAAGCAGGCAAAAACGGGGCGATCAGTGTAGATAATAACTTTAAAACTCAGGTTGATAGTGTTTTTGCGTTAGGCGATGTTACCGATAAAATCCAATTAACCCCAGTGGCGATCAAAGAAGCCATGGCGTTAATCGATTATTGGTTTGAAGGAAAGGAAGTTGATTTTGACTACGACAACATTCCAACAGCAGTCTTTAGCCAGCCGTCCATTGGTACTGTGGGTTTGTCTGAGCAAGAAGCCGATGCACGCGGATTAGATTTTAGAGTTTATCAGACAGACTTTAGAGCCATGAAGCACACCTTAAGTGGCGCGACTACTCGCTCTATGATGAAATTGTTGGTCAACAATGCTGACGACAAAGTCATAGGTGCTCACATGGTGGGCGACTATGCTGGTGAAATCATTCAAGGGTTGGGGATTGCCATTAAAGCGGGCGCAACCAAGGCCGACTTCGATGCTACTGTTGGGGTGCATCCAACCAGTGCGGAAGAGTTTGTCACCTTCTCAGAAGGGGCATTGAAAAAACGCTAGCATCTAACTGCTAGGCTAAATTTTAAAAAAAGACGCAATTCTGCGTCTTTTTTTGTAGCTGAAATGTAAACTGCCGCAACATCGGCTTGTTATTATGAGAGTTGGCTGACTACACTTGTCTCATTAATTTGGCATGGAACGCTTAACCGTTACTGAGTTTTGAGGGCTTGCCAATGAACTTTTCCACCTCAAGTGAACAAGTAATCCGTCGCTTGTATCAAATTACCAATGATCATTATCTTGGTTTTGATATGCAAATCATCAAACTCCTTGAAATGGGGTTAGAGCGCTTTAATTTAGATATTGGTATTTTATCTAAGATTGAAGGTAATGATTATGTGATACAACAATGTGTGGCACCTGAAGAACTACCGTTAGAAAGCGGTAGTCGATTTGATTTTGAGGCGACTTATTGTGTTATAACTTGCCAAGCCAATGAACCTGTTGCAATTGAGCACATGGCACGTGAAGACGAGTTATCCTGCCACCCTGCATATAAAGCTTTTGGTCTAGAAGCTTACATAGGTATGCCAATTTATTTGAACGATGAGTTTTATGGCACGTTAAATTTTTCCAGCCCATTTCCTTTCCCGCGTCAGTTTGATGAAGTAGACATAGACGCTTTGCGCCTAATGGTCTCCTGGATAGAAGTTGAGCTTTCAAGGCAGAAGCAAGAGCAACAAATGAAGAAACTTAATGAAGAGTTGGCTTACCTTGCCACCCACGACAGCCTAACTCATGCTTATAATCGCTTAGGTATGTACCAAAAACTAAACGAAAGCCTGCAGCAGCTTCAGCAAGAAAAAGGTGAAGGGGCGTTAGTCGCCGTTGATTTAGATGGCTTCAAAAAGGTGAATGATGAGTATGGGCATAAAGCAGGTGATGACGTACTGGTTCAACTGGTGGCGGACATTCAACAGGTTTTGAGTGCTGAAGACATGGTGGCTCGTATAGGTGGAGACGAATTTATCGTCTGGTTGCCAGATCAAACGGAAGAAAAGGCTATCGAGGTTTGTGACCGAATTTTATCTAACGTGAATCGCACTTTCGAAGATTCATTCCATCTGACTGCTTCAATAGGGTTGCATTGCATTAATTTTGCGACACCTTCAAAAAGAGTAACAGAGAAACAGATTGATCATTGGCTCTCAATGGCGGACATGGCGTTATATCAGGCTAAAGGAGCGGGTAAAAACTGTTTAGTAAGTCAGTCTAACCTGCATTTATCAAGGGTAAGTTAAATCGGTTTTAATTAAGTTGGTTTGCTTTGCGGTAGGCACCTTGGTAGTCGAACAGACGTTCTGTAACTTGCCAAAAATGCTTATTCTTTTTACTAATAACAAAGTCAGGGCATGGCAGGTACGGAATGAAACTGTTTACCTCCTCGGCTTGTTCAAAATCCACTGTCACACTGGCCCCTGCCAGTCTGCGAGTAAATAACTGATTAAACAAGGCCTTAGAGTGCGCCTGATTAAAGTGAAAATACTCACTCAAGGTTAGTCCATCCTCATCGTGATAAATGGCTTTTAAGCGGTTTTTGCTCTTTTCAATTTCTATTGTTAATCCTGAACAGCGTAACACTCGGTTGCCTTTTAGATTAAGTGCTTGGCGAAGCTGCTCATCTGGGTCAATGAGTTTTTCAAAACAGCTTTGGCACTGCCGTGCAGCAATGTCGTTTTCAGCTTGGCAATAGGGGCAGGTTTTAAAGCTAAAGCGATAGTCGCATTGCACAGCTTCTGGCTCTTCCTCAACTAAGCCATGACAGCGCCTGCCGTAGTGTTCTAAAAGGTTACCTTGGTCGTCTAACTCACCCCAAAAGGTATTGGCAAAACCGCATTTAGGGCAGTGTACTTGTACCGCTTGGGAGGCGTTGTTGGGCTTCTTTTCACCAATTTCAGGTTGGAAAATATCATAGCCTTTATTGGTATAGTCCAGAATCAGGCAGTCTTTTTTGCCTGGGCTGAGCCTTAAGCCGCGACCCACGATCTGCTGAAATAAGCTAATGGATTGAGTGGGGCGCAAAATAGCGATCACATCCACATGAGGGGCATCAAACCCAGTTGTCAGAACCGAAACATTGACCAGATACTTAAGTTGTTTGCTCTTAAATTTGTTGATAATGCGGTCACGTTCGTGGCGAGGCGTTTTTCCTGTCACTATAGCAGTTTCTGACTCAGGCAAATAACTGAAAATTTCTTCTGCGTGGTCAATGGTGGCAGCAAAAATCATGACCCCTTGTCTGTCATGGCTAAACTGTAAAATTTGTTCCGTGACTGCTTGGGTGACCCTAGGGTGCCTTTGAATTAACTCATTCAGTTCTAGGTCAGAGACATCCTGATCACCATCTAAACTTTCATCGAGCTGGCTAAAATCGTAGTGGGCGGTGGCGGCATTATAGTGAATGGGTTTGGTTAAATACCCCTGTTTCACCATGTGTTGCAAGGGGAGCTCATAAACACAGCGAGAGAAAAAAACGTTCTCTTTTTGGTCGTCTGAGATACGGGTAAAGCCATGGTAATGATGTTGATAGATCCACCCACTGCCTAAACGATAGGGGGTAGCGGTCAAACCTAATACTCTGACATTAGGATTGAGGGTTTTAAAGTGTTCAATGGTTTGCTGATATTGGCCTTCATCGTCCTGATTTACGCGGTGGCACTCATCGATGATGATTAAACTCGCAGGGTGCTCAAAGGCATCTAAATGGTTGCTAATAGATTGAATGCTAGCGAAGGTGGTTTTAAAATGACTGGACTTTTCATTTAAACCAGCCGAAAAAATGCCCGCCGTATGACCAGTGGCGAGAAATTTTTGATGATTTTGCTCCACCAATTCTTTGACGTGAGCAAGGCAGAGTACTCGTCCTTTAGCTAGTCGGCTTAATTCTGCAATAACCAAGCTTTTGCCAGCGCCTGTGGGTAATACTACCACTGCTGCTTGTTGGCTTTTTCGAAAGTGTGCTAATACTGCATCAACACTGGCTTGTTGGTAATCACGTAAGACATATTTCATGGGTATGAGGGCTATTGGCTTGTCATTGAAATAGAGCAAAACTAGAGTGGAATCATAGCATTTTTTGCTCGTAAAAGGGTCGAAAAAAACACGAATTATCTCTATAATGCGCGCCTTGTTTAATTGCTCTGGTTTTACGTTCCAGACCGCATAGGAGAAAAAAATGTCTAAAGTCGTTGTGTGCGCACTCTACAAATTCGTCACCTTAGAAAACTACCAAGCGCTGCGTGAACCCTTACTTAGCGTGCTGGAAGAAAATGGCATTCGCGGTACCTTATTGCTTGCCAACGAAGGTATTAATGGCACTGTGGCAGGGTCTCGCCAAGGCATCGACACTATGCTGGCGTGGTTAGATAAACAGCCAGGCTTAAATGACATTGTTTATAAAGAATCATACGACGATGCGATGCCGTTTTACCGCACTAAGGTAAAACTGAAAAAAGAAATCGTTACCATGGGCGTTGAAGGTATCGACCCTAAGAAAGTGGTCGGAACTTACGTTAAGCCTTCAGAGTGGAATGACCTGATTTCTGATCCAGATGTTGTATTAGTGGATACCCGCAACGACTACGAAGTGCAAATTGGTACTTTTAAAAATGCGGTTAACCCTAAAACTGACACTTTCCGCGAATTTCCAGACTATGTGAAAGACAACTTAAACCCTGAAAAACACAAAAAAGTGGCTATGTTCTGTACTGGCGGCATTCGTTGTGAAAAATCTACTGCTTACATGAAAGAGCAGGGTTTTGACGAGGTTTACCACTTAGAAGGGGGGATTTTAAAGTATCTTGAAGAAGTCCCTCAAGAAGACTCTATGTGGGAAGGCGAATGCTTTGTGTTTGATAACCGTGTGTCCGTTAACCATGCCCTTGAAAAAGGCGAATATGACCAATGTCACGCTTGCCGCATGCCGATCACCGCAGAAGAAAAGCAAGATGAGCGCTATATTCAAGGTGTCAGCTGCGTACACTGTGCAGACAAATACACAGACGAGCAACGCCAACGCTTTATCGAGCGTGAACGCCAAGTGCAGTTGGCTAAATCCCGTGGTGAGGAGCATATAGGTGCCGAAGTTACAGAAGCTGTGCAAAAGCACCGTTCTGAAAAAGAACTAGAAAGAGAGCGTCAACGTCAGGTTCGTGCTGCGCAAAGCTAAATGAGCTTTAAGACTTGGTGCACTCCAATAGTGAGAGCACCAAGTCATTGATTTACTAAAGCAAGTCTGTTCTATCAGCCAGTTTAACTGGTTCCTCGACCTCAAGCTCGTTAAGCACCCCTTAGAAGCGGCTCTTTTCGTTGTAACTCGAACAATTCCTATCGGTAAACGGTTCCGAAATGGTGCGGACTACCGTACAATTAAAATTCGCTTTTTATTAGCCAGTATCTATCATGAGTTATCAAGTTTTAGCACGTAAGTGGCGTCCACAGACCTTTTTAGAAATGGCGGGTCAGGACCATGTATTGCAAGCCCTAGTGAATGCTTTGCGCCAACAGAGATTGCACCATGCTTATTTGTTTACCGGCACACGTGGTGTGGGTAAAACCACCATTGCGCGTATTTTTGCCAAGTGTTTAAACTGTGAAACCAATGGTATTTCTCCTGAGCCATGTGGTACTTGTGATAGCTGCGTAGAAATAGCAGAAGGTCGCTTTGTTGACTTAATAGAAGTGGATGCGGCCTCCAGAACAAAAGTAGAAGATACCCGCGAGCTGCTTGAAAACGTTCAATATGCTCCAACCCGAGGGCGTTTTAAAGTGTACCTGATAGACGAGGTGCACATGCTGTCGAGCCACTCGTTTAATGCTTTGCTGAAAACCCTTGAAGAACCCCCAGAACATGTAAAGTTTTTGTTGGCTACCACAGATCCGCAAAAATTACCGGTCACGATTTTATCTCGCTGTTTGCAGTTCAACTTAAAGAATATGTCGGCCCAACGGGTGGTGGATTACCTGCAGACAGTACTGAACAGTGAAACGGTTGGCTATGAGCAATCGGCACTCTGGCAAATTGGCCAAGCGGCCAATGGCAGTATGCGAGACGCATTGAGCTTAACCGATCAAGCGATTGCGTTTGGCGATGGCAGTATTTCTGAATCGGGTGTGACGGCCATGTTGGGCTTGGTAAATCAGTCGCAAATTTTAGATCTTTTAGAAACCATTGCCAGTAAAGATGCGGCGCTTACTTTACAAAAAATTCAATCATTAGCTGATTATCAGCCCAATTATGTGGCCCTGTGTGGCAGTTTATTAGATTGTTTACACAGAGTGGCGATTGAGCAACAAGTCCCCGGAGCGCTACAAGACCAGCTAGGGGATCTGCCACGTATACAAAATATTGCTCAGCAAGTGCGCGCTGAAGAAATTCAGCTGATGTATCAAAGCTTGTTGATTGGGCGGCGAGACTTACCCCTTGCCCATTCTATGAAATCAGGCTTTGAAATGTTGATGTTAAGGCTAATCGCTTTTCGTCCAGCACCACCTATGACGGTTAGCCATGCCGCTCCGCCAAGCCAAGAAGTGGTTAGCACCGAGAACCAAAGCCCTATCGTTCATGAGCCTCAAGAACCTGAAGCACAAGCGCCTGTGACAGAGCCTCAACTGAGTGCGCCAGAAATGAGTACCCCTGATAGGGAAGAAACCGTCATTGAACCGAGTAATCAACCGCTACAAGCTGAGTCAGCAGAGTCTTCTGATACTGCTCATGGGAGTGTTGAAGCAACAGAAGCTGAACTGGAGAGCGCTCAAGATGCGTCTTCCCGTCCCCCTTGGGAAGAGCCGGATGAAACACCTGAGCCGTTTGTAGAAAGCAAGCTCCCGACTGAACAAGCTTTTCAGGAGCAAGATGTCCAGGAGCAAGATTCCCAGAAGAAAAAAGACGAGCCTCAGCAATCACCTGCCCCAAAAGAAGTCAGTGAGACACTGGAAAAAATGGTGGAAGCAAAGCGTGCCGCAAGCGTTTATGATGATGCGCTAGTGAACGATGATGACGAAGAGGAAGACGAAGAAGAGGCAGAAGAGCGGGCCATTGCTGATGTTGCAGACCCCTTCAACCCTGCTGCTGATTTGGTTGAGTCATTAGGGCAAACTGACACAGATACCCCAAAAGAAGAGAGCGAGCCGAAAGGGCCAGTGGATTCGCGTTTAGCGAAAATCCCTGATCATATAGCCCAGCCTGCACTGGCATTGCCTGTGCCAGACATGTCGCACTTTAACGAGCTGTCCATGAAAATTTGGTGGCTGGTTGCGCCGCGTTTAGCGTTAACCGGTTTAGTTCACAACATCATTATGAACTCCAGCCTGCAAGAAGCATCAGACCAAGGCATTCGTATTCAAGTGCCATTAGAATACGGTCACATGCTTAATCAAACGCGTTACGAGCAAGTACAAAGTGCTTTGAGTGATTTTTTTGACCAGCCTGTTCCCCTCATTATTGATACGGTAGAAGAGGTGAATGGTGTAACGGCGGAAGAATTTGCTGCTAGCAAACGGGCAGAAGCTTTACAATCTGCCATCGATTATTTGAATTCACATCCAGTTGTGCAAGCATTAACGACAACAATGAATGCACAGCTGATTTACGATACTGTTAAAGTTAAAGCTTAATTGGAGACAAAAATGTTTAAAGGTGGAATGGGTAACATGATGCGCCAAGCGCAGAAAATGCAGGAAAACATGCAGAAGGCCCAAGAAGAAGTAGCCAACATGGAAGTAGAAGGTCAAGCGGGTGCTGGCTTAGTAAAAATTGTTATGACAGGTCGTCATGATGTTAAACGTGTATCAATCGACGATTCTTTGTTTGAAGACGATAAAGAAATGCTAGAAGACCTTATTGCGGCTGCGGTTAACGATGCAGTACGTAATATTGAGTCTAGCCAGAAAGAGAAAATGGAAGCGGCTACAGCAGGTATGTCACTACCACCTGGCTTCAAAATGCCTTTCTAGGAGATTGACTTGTTTAGCCCCTTAATCAAAGAGCTAATTGAATCGTTACGTTGTTTACCTGGTGTCGGTCCTAAATCCGCTCAGAAGATGGCCTTACATTTATTAGAAAGAGACCATCTAGGGGCTGATAAATTGGCTAACTCACTTAGAGAAGCATTGGATAAGGTTGGGCGGTGTTCGAGCTGTCGTACATTAACCGAAGAAGCTGAGTGTGAGATTTGCCAATCTTCTGAACGAGATGCAACGCGCTTGTGTATTGTTGAAACCCCCGCTGACGTCATTGCCATTGAATCAGCGGGCACCTACCAAGGCCGTTATTTTGTTTTATTGGGGCATTTGTCCCCAATTGATGGGATTGGGCCAGAAGAATTAGGTCTCGATAGGCTTGAACAACTGGTAGAGCACAACGGGATTGAAGAGGCCATTATTGCCACTAACTCCACCGTGGAAGGCGAGGCGACTTGTCACTATATCGCGCAATTACTTAAAAATTTAAACATCAATGTAAGTCGTATTGCTCATGGAGTTCCCATGGGGGGCGAGTTGGAATACGTTGATGGAAATACTCTGGCCCTTGCGCTAGAGGGACGGAAGACACTCTAGCATGAATAATCAAGAGCAAAACGGATTGAATATCGTTTGGGTTGAAGACGACGCGGCACTGGCCCAATGGTGTGACTATTGGGCGCAACTTCCTGTGATCGCCGTAGACACCGAATTTATTCGCCGTTCAACCTATTACCCCATCACAGGTTTGATTCAAATCAGTGAAGGGGAAAAGGCGGTTTTGATTGATCCTTTGGCCATTGAAAACTGGTCGCCTTTGCGTGACCTAATGGTTAATCAGAATGTCATGAAAGTCTTTCACGCTTGCTCGGAAGATTTAGACGTTTTTGACCGTTTGCTCGGTGTGCTGCCCAGTCCATTTTTTGATACTCAAATAGGGGAGGCCTTTGCCAGTGCACAATGGTCTCTTAGCTATGTGAAACTCATTCATGCTTATTTAGGCATTGAAGTCGCTAAAGATGAGACCCGCTCCGATTGGTTACAACGTCCATTAACCGACGCTCAAAAACGTTATGCCGCCTTAGATGTGGTTTACCTTGCACAGGTGTATCCTGAGCAAATCGCCAAACTGCAAGCAAAAGAAATGCTAGACTGGGCGCTGGAAGATTGTGAGTCATTAAAAGAGCAATATTTGATTAACTCTGACCCAGAGCAGAACTGGATGAACGTGAAAACCGCTTGGCGTTTATCTCCTCAAAGCCTTACATTGTTGCGTTTGTTGTTTATTTGGCGTGACCAACAAGCCCGCACAGAAGATGTGCCTAAAGGTCAGGTTCTTAAAGACCGTACACTGTGGGCCTTGGCGAAAAACCTACCGACCTTTCATAAGGCCATTGCCGGTACGGAAGAGCTTACAGGACGCCAACACCGTTTGTATGGTGATGTGATTCTGGAAAAAGTCGGCCTAGTGAAAGAGCTGTCGGACGATGAATATCAGCTTCCTTTGCCTATGCCGTTGCCATCTAAAGCGGGCGATCTTACTAAGGCTATTAAAGCTTTTGTCCGTGAGCATGCGCAGCAATTAGAGATTGCCCCAGAAGCCATGATGAAGCGTAAATTGCTTGATCCTGTGGTGCGCCATTTATTCGATGGCAGTGATCTGGATTTAAACATGCCAGGGTTAGAGGGGTGGCGTCGCTCTGTTATTATTGACCCTGTGTTGGAAAAATTTAAAAGTTAAAGACTCAGTGGCTGTTCGTCACAAGATGAACAGCGCGAGCAAGTAGGATTGTTATGAAAGAACATTTAATTGTAGAAGTATTTCGCTCATCAAAGCATGATGAGATGTACCTCTATGTGGAAAAAAGCATCGGCCTGAAAGAAGTGCCAGAAGAATTGATGGTTCGCTTTGGCAAAGGCATCAGCGCCATGACCATGCTACTCACTAAAGAAAAAAAACTGGCTCGTGCCAATGCCGCTGAAATAGTGAAATCCATTCGTGAGAAAGGCTTTTACTTACAGCTGCCCCCAGCCAAAGAAGATTACCTGTTAGATCTCTACAAAACGCCAACTGAGTCAGTTTATTAATTATGATTGCTAAGCGTTTTGAACCTTTTTGGAAAACCACACCTCTTGAAAAAATGAGTGCTCAGGAGTGGGAATCCATTTGTGATGGCTGCGGTAAATGTTGCCTGCAAAAATTGCAAGATGAAGACACAGATAACATTTATTACACAGATTTATCTTGTCACCAATTGGATATCCAAAGCTGTCAATGTAAAGTGTACGCTACACGCCAAAATAAAGTGGCAAACTGCATTACTTTAACTTACGAGCAAATTGATGATTTTCATTGGTTGCCCGATACGTGCGGATATCGTGTGCTACACGAAACGGGAGACCTACCTGAGTGGCACCCTTTAAAAGTTGGTAGCCAAAAAGAAATGTTAAGACAAGGATTAACCGTTTCTCATTATGCGGTTAATGAGCACAGAGTACCGGAAGAAGATTGGGACACCCACATTATTAAATGGGTACATGGTATGCCTGAGTCATACCAACCGACTGAATAGCCAATTTGCTGTTAGTCAACAACCGACAAGAAGGAGTTCACCATATGGCCTGGTTGAGATTGAGTGTTGTTGGGTTTTTTATAAGCGTATTCATGCTAACGGCTTCTATAAGCCGTGCCGACACCCAGTTCCGTGTTATCTTAGATGCCTCTGGAAGTATGCAAACCAGTGATCCAGACCATCTGGCGGGCGAAGCCATTTCTTTGTTGGCGCACTTAGCCCCTGAAAACAAAGCGACCCTAGGTGTGTGGCAGTTCGGTGAAAGCACTCGGGTATTACTGCCTGAAACCCTGGTAAGCCCTTCTTCTAAGCCGCAAATAACTTCTGCATTGGAAACGTATCGCACTGAAGACGAAAAGACCGATCTGGAAACGGCTCTTGCTTTATTGCTAGATACGCCTGATTTGGTGCCTTTGGACAGCGAGGATGAACGCCATTGGATTCTAGTGACGGATGGCATGGTGGACATTAGCCTTGATGAAGAGGTGAATAACTTTTCACGAAACCGCATTCTAAATGAATTGACTCGCCGCCTAGAAAACCTTGGCGTCAAGCTTCATACCATTTCTATGTCCAGTTATACGGACACAGAACTACTTAAAACACTGGCAGTACGCACCGGTGCTAGCCACATGGAAATTGCGGCTCCAGAATCGTTATTGGCTTCTTTTGAGCGTATTTTTAATCAGGCTGTGCCTTACCAAGAAGTCCCTTTTGCTGATCAGCGTACTTACGTAGACGCCAATGTAGACAGCATTCGTTTTACTCTGCTGCATACTAAAGGGCAAGAGCCAGAGATTATTGCACCAAGTGGATATGTGTTTGATCAAAACGCAACTGAGCTAGCAAGTGTGGTCAGTTTTGACCACTTTTCAATGATTACCATTGATCAGCCCGAGGTAGGAAGCTGGCAACTTGCTGGCATGGATCAATCTTTTGCGCAAAGCCGAGTGATTACTTCGCTTCGCTCGCAGCCTACGGTGTTAGATAGCATTATATTTGAAAATGAGCGCTTCTACTCTGCTATGCAAGGGGTCAGTTTAGGCGTACCCATTGAAGACCTCCAATTTGTTAATAGTGCCCGTGCTGAACAAATTTTGTTTCGTGTTAAAGGCGAGGCTAGAACCCTTCTTCGCAAAGACTTGATGCAAACATCAGGGTTTCGTTTTGTCGGTGCGGATTATCAGCTTGAAGAACCTGGTACCTATGAATTGATTACTCTTTTAGAAGCGCGTAATCGTCAGGACCAGCCGTTCTTAAGGCAAACCAGACAAACTTTTTATGTTGCTCCTGCAATACAACTGCAAGGAGAAGAAACCGACCAGGGTTCATTACTTTTCAATGCGGTAGCGAGTAATAAAAAACTGGACCCACTCAGTTCTGATGTGTTCATTGAAATTCGCCGCCCAGGACAATCTGAGGTGTTGCTTGAGCCTATGGAACTTCGCAATTTATCTGCTTGGCAATTTCGCCTTAACAGGGCCATAAGCCCAGAAGATCAAGTACGCGCTCAGCTACTAGTAGATACGGATAATGGCGTGTATGAGTATTGGACCCCAATATGGCGAGAAGGGCCTCAAGCGTTAGACACCGCCTCTATAATAGATATTGACAACCCTGACGATGCTGTTGGCGTGGTGGAGGAGTCGAGCTCATCAGTGGGGGTAAATATTTTACCTGCCTTTTCTGAGCAAGCGCAGCAACAAGTAGCCCAACAACAGGCGGCGCAGCAAATAGACTCAGAGGCATCGCAAATCGTGCCAGCAGTAGAGCCTGATGTCGTGGTTGAAGAGGAGCAAGAAGGCTTGCCATCCAGTGCTGACCAGTACATCAATTGGTTCATTTGGATTGCGATTGTTGGCGGTGGGTTCGTTTTCCTAGTACTGGGGGCGATTGTTTACCGGTCCACAAGATCATAGCTTTCTTACCCCAAGCATAATTTTTTCATTCAAAAAGAGTAGTTACCCCCATGTGCGAATTGCTAGGCATGAGTGCTAATGTACCCACCGATATTTGTTTCAGCTTTTCAGGCTTACGTGCCCGAGGTGGAAAAACCGGCCCACATAAAGATGGCTGGGGCATGGCTATGTATCGAGACGGAGATGTTTGGTCCATTCATGACCCAAGACCCAGTGCAGATTCCGACATGGCCGACGTAATGAGTAAAACCTCATTAAAATGCGACATTGTCATCAGCCATATAAGACAAGCCAATGTGGGGGGCGTGTGTCTTCTTAATACTCACCCTTTTAGCCGTTTGCTATGGGGTAAGACTTGGTCATATGCTCATAATGGGCAATTGGAAGACTCTTTGGCTTTACCTCTTCACCAACAAACCCCGCTTGGCAGTACCGACTCTGAACGGGCATTTTGTTGGCTTCTTGGCCAGCTGCAGGCGCGCTTTGCAGATCAAGAGCCAGACTTACAAACCCTGAGTAATGCTTTGTCTGAATTGGCGCTACAGCTGAAAAGCAAGGGCGTGTTTAATATGATGCTATCAGATGGTCAGCGCTTATTCTGCTTTTGTACCACCAAGCTTCATTGGATTACTCGACGGGCTCCGTTTAAAAAAGCCACTCTGTCTGACGAAGACGTTATTGTAGATTTTCAAGAAGTCACGACAGATAAAGATGTTGTGACTGTGATTGCCACTCAACCATTAACACAAGATGAAACCTGGCAGCAAATGCAAGAGGGCGAGCTTTGTGTATTTGATGACGGGGAAGTGGTTTGCCAAATCAAAGAAGCTAAGGCGTAGACTGATAAGATAAACCTAGGAGAATGGAATGTTTAGCCATGTGATGATTGGATCAAATGACATAGAAAGATCCAAGCAATTTTATAATGAGGTATTGGCTGTATTGGGCATTAAAGAGGCCATGGAAAATGTTAACCATACTGGGCAAATGCGTTTGTTTTATGCTCAACATGGTTCTATGTTTTGTATTACTGAGCCGATTAATAGCGCATCGGCTACGGTTGCCAACGGGGCGACGATTGGCTTTTCCTGTGATTCAGCCGAGCAAGTTAAGCAGTTTCATGATGTGGCTGTTGCCCATGGTGCAACCAGTATAGAAGAGCCACCAGGCTTGCGCGATACATCTACGGGGAAAAAACACCTGTGCTATTTTTTAGATCCAGATGGCCATAAAATTTGCGGTATGTATCGTTGCTAAAGTGAAGTTGGAGCCCGATTATTGGGCTCCAAGTCAACAATTCAGGTTATTACTGTACTAACTCATTGTCGGTAAATTCGCCTTCGAATAAGGCGCTGGATAAGTAACGTTCACCTGAGTCTGGCAAAACCACAACAATCTTCTTATCTTTAAACTCGGCTTCTTGGCTTAAACGTTCCGCTGCAATGACAGCCGCACCGCAGGAAATACCGCACAAAATACCTTCTTCGCGCATTAGGCGTTTAGCCATAGCAATGGCGTCTTCGTTGCTTACTTGTTCAACGCGGTCCACGATAGAAAGGTCTAAATTTTTTGGTACAAAACCGGCCCCAATCCCTTGAATTTTATGGGGTGCAGGGGTTGGGCTTTCGCCATTAAGCGTTTGGCTTATAACAGGTGAACTCGTAGGTTCAACGGCAACACTGGTAATTGCCTTTCCCTGAGTGTTTTTAATATAACGGCTCACACCGGTAATGGTGCCGCCAGTACCCACGCCGGCAACAAATACATCAATTTCACCAGCAGTGTCTGCCCAAATTTCAGGGCCGGTGGTTTTTTCGTGGATCTCAGGGTTAGCTGGGTTTTCAAATTGTTGCAAAAGAACAAAGTTATCGTCTTGGGCGATTTCCTGGGCTTTTTCAATGGCGCCTTTCATGCCTTTAGCTGGCTCGGTTAACACAATGTTTGCCCCCAGTGCTTTCATGACTTGGCGGCGCTCAACACTCATGCTGGCAGGCATGGTGATGGTAATAGGGTAACCTCGGGATGCCGCCACAAAACATAACGCAATACCTGTGTTACCACTGGAAGGCTCAACAATAGATTTACCCTCAGTTAGGATCCCTTTTTTCTCAGCGTCCCATACCATGTTGGCACCAATTCGACACTTAACAGAAAAAGCTGGGTTACGAGATTCGACCTTGGCCCAAATGTTACCCTTGCCAATGCGGTTTAAGCGAACCAGTGGTGTATTACCAATGGTGAGGGAGTTATCTTCAAAAACTTGCTGAGACATGTGAGATCCTTATTGTTAGTCAACAGGGGAAAACGTTGGCCATTTGTTCGCCAAACAACCAACACTATAACCCCTTGATAGGGATTAATGGTAGAATTTACAAGCTTATAGCAACAAACAGTGCATCGAGCTTATGACAACTTATCTCTGCACTGAGTACGTAGAATGTTTAGTACATAGGATTTACTCTTGGAAAACTTTGATCCCCTCAAGCTTATGGCCCGTGATCGCCAGTATATAGAGCGTAAAAGTGCTCAATTGGTGAAACGTCAACAAGCAGGCTTACCCGTTGATCGTATGGTGCAAGATCTACGTCAAGCGGTAGAAAAATCGAGTGCTTTATTTGAGTCACGTGTTAAGGCGCTGCCTAGTATTCGTTACAATGACGAATTACCCGTTGCGGAACGCGCTGAAGAGATAGTCAAAGCGATCCAAGATCATCAAGTGGTGATCATTGCGGGGGAAACTGGGTCTGGTAAAACCACTCAGCTGCCTAAAATGTGTCTGCAAGCTGGGCGTGGTATTAGCGGTGTCATTGGTCATACACAACCCAGGCGTTTAGCGGCTCGCAGTGTGGCCCAGCGTATCAGTGATGAAATGCAAGTTGAGTTTGGTGAACAGGTGGGTTTCCAGGTACGTTTTACCGACGAGACGAGTGACAGTACCCTGATCAAATTGATGACAGATGGTATTCTGCTGGCAGAAATTCAACAAGATCGACTGCTCAGTAAGTACGACACCATTATCATAGACGAAGCCCACGAGCGTAGTTTAAATATCGACTTCCTGCTTGGCTATTTAAAGCGTATTTTGGCTGAACGACCTGATCTTAAAGTCATTGTTACCTCAGCGACCATCGATGTTGAGCGCTTTTCTAAACATTTTAATAACGCGCCGATCATAGAGGTGTCTGGACGTACTTACCCGGTTGAAATCCGCTATCAGCCCTTGCTTAGTAAAAACGATTCAGAAGAGCTGGATGAAGATCAGAGTATGGAACAAGGCATTCTTGACGCGGTAGAGGGCTTGATCGCAGAAGAGCGCCGATCTGGTTACCGTGGGGCTGGGGATATTCTGGTGTTTTTGCCAGGGGAACGTGAGATACGCGCCACGGCTGAGGTCTTGAGAAGAGCGGAGTTAAGAAGTACAGAAGTGCTCCCTTTGTATGCCAGATTGAGTGCCAATGAGCAGCAGCTAATTTTCAAATCTCATGGTGGACGTCGAGTCGTGTTATCGACTAATGTGGCTGAAACCTCTTTGACTGTACCAGGTATTCGTTATGTCATTGATCCAGGCTTGGCTCGGGTTAGCCGTTATAGTGTACGTTCTAAGGTTCAACAGCTCCCGATTGAAAAAATAAGTCAGGCCAGTGCCAACCAAAGAGCCGGTCGATGTGGTCGTGTCGCAGAAGGTATTTGCGTGCGTTTATACGATGAGGCCGACTTTTTGCAACGGGCTGAGTTTACTGATCCGGAAATTTTTCGTACCAATTTGGCCTCTGTTATTTTGCAAATGGCGAACTTACGCTTAGGGGCAGTAGAAAAGTTTCCTTTTGTTGAAATGCCGGAAAAACGCATGATCAACGATGGTTATCGTGCTTTGAATGAACTTGGTGCCTTGCAGAAAGAGCGTTTAACCAACATAGGGCGGCAATTGGCTAAGTTGCCAATCGATCCTAAACTTGGTCGTATTCTAATCGCGGCGGCCCATCATAACGTACTTAAAGAAGTGGCGATTATCGTCAGTGCCTTGTCTATCCAAGACCCTCGTGAACGCCCTCAAGACAAGAAAACTCAATCAGACCAAGCTCATGCCCAAGACAAAGACGAAGATTCAGACTTTGCGGTCTTGTTGAACCTGTGGGAGCGTTTTGAAACCCAGCGCCAAGTTTTGTCGCAAAACCAATTGCGCCAATATTGTCGCAAGCAGTTCCTCAATTACCTGCGTATGCGTGAGTGGCGCGATATTCATCGTCAGATCTTGATCGCTTGCAAGCAGTTAGGCTTTAAAGAGGTTGAACACGAGTCTCGAAATTATGAAGCTATTCATAGGGCCTTATTAGCAGGCTTGTACACTCAGGTAGCCAATAAACTGGACGACAGTAAAGAGCTTTTGGGCTGTCGCTCTCGTAAGGTTTCTGTGTTTCCAGGTTCCATGTTATTCAAGAAGACGCCTCAATGGGTTATGGCGGCGGAATTAATGGAAACCACTAAACTCTATGCACGCGTGGTCGCCAAAATAGATCCAAGTTGGATTGAAGAATATGCCGCGCCGTTTGTTAAACGCCAGTATTTTGACCCCCACTTTTCTCGTAAACAGGGGCGTGTTCTTGCCCATGAACAAGTTTCTCTATATGGCTTAATTATAGTCGCCAAACGTTCAGTCGATTATGGCCAGATTGACCCTGAAGACGCCCGCGAAATATTCATTCGCACGGCTTTGGTGGAAGGAGAGCTGAAAACCAATTTGGCTTTTTATCGTCAAAATCAGAGCTTGATCGAAGAATTAGAAAATCAAGAAGCGAAGCTGCGTACACGTGATTACTTAGTAGATGATGAAGCCATTTTTGCTTTTTACGATCAAAAACTCGATGCCAATATTCGTAATGTTAAAAGCTTAAACTACTTTGTTAAACAACACCCCAAAGCGCTTTTAATGACTAAGCAAGAGCTGTTGAAAAAAGAACTAGAGGTGGATGAGTATGCTTTCCCAGATAGTTTTGGAGTGAATGGTGTTGCGCTCCCAATTGATTATCAGTTTGAGCCGGGTAAACAACATGATGGTGCCACGTTAAAAGTACCTGTTGGCTTGTTGCGTCAATTGAGCTTAGAAGATTTAGGTTGGGCCGTACCTGGTTATATAAAAGAGCGCTGTGAAGCTCTGTTAAGAAGCCTACCAAAAGCCCTTCGAAGACGTTTTGTGCCGATTCCTCAGTTTGTTGATCGAGTGTATCCAAACCTTGCTAAAGAAAAAGGGGATTTGTTGGCGCAATTGAGCTTGCAAATTAAGCGCGAAACCTTAATTGATATTCCATTGAATGAGTGGAAGGCGGAAAAGTTAGAGGCTCATTTAACTCTTAACCTGCAAGTGGTGGATGAGAAAGGCAAGGTATTAGGTTCTGGCAAAGACCTTGCAAAATTACAGACACAATTTGCTGATAAGGTGAGTGAAAGTTTTGCAAAATTTGGTACCAAAAAGCACGAGCTAGATGGCTTAACTCAATGGCCAGAACAGGATATTCCAGAGCGCCAAGAGATAACTCAGGCTGGTATTAAGGTCACGGCATTTCCGGCCCTTGAGGCGCAAGGAGAGAGCGTGGCTTTAAAAATGTTTGATGACCAAGCAACCGCTGTGGAAACTCATAGAAAGGGTGTGATCGCGCTGTTAAAACTGACCTTGCATAAAGACATGCGGTATTTACAGAAAAATTTGCCGCATATTAAAGAGTCTTTATTAATTTTTGCGCCGATTGGTAAAAAAGAAGTGTTAACGGAAGACCTGTTGAATGCGATTTTAGATAAAGTGTTTTTAGACGGGCGAGCATTACCACGTAGCCGCAACGAATTTGACTCGTGTTTGGCGGATAATAAAAACCAATTGATTAGTACCGCCAATGATATGTCTACCCAGCTGTATCGAGTATTGACATCATATCAGGGGGTTACTCGGGCCATGAAGGGGCAAATACCGTTACCATGGACACGTATTTATGGCGATATTAAGCAACAATTAAGTCAATTGATTTACCCAGGGTTTATTGGTCAAACTCCTTTATTTTGGTTGCATCAGTTACCCCGATATTTTAAAGGGGTCGAGGTTCGCTTAGAGCGTTTTCAGAACCATCTGAACAAAGAAAATGCTTTGGTGTCTCAGTTAGACGGTTTATGGCAAACCTATACTCGTCAGCATAAGGCTCACCAGGAAAAGGGGCTGTATGATCCAGAGTTGATCAAATATCGCTGGATGCTGGAAGAGTACCGTATTTCATTGTTTGCGCAGTCGGTGGGGACCTTGGAGCCTATTTCAGATAAACGCTTAGCAAAACAATGGCAATTAGTAAAAAAATTAGTTTAATGACCAACATCTGGTTGGCACAAGGGCAGTAGGTAAGAGTCATGAAAAAAATGATAGGCGCATTATTAATGAGTGTCTTAATGGCATCTCCTGTGATGGCGGAAACCGAAGAAGACCCATGGGAAGGTTTTAACCGAGCCATGTTTACCTTTAACGATACACTGGACTCGAATATCTTAAAGCCAGTGGCGCAAGGCTACCAGAGTGTCACGCCAGCGCCAGTGCAAAAAGGCGTGAGTAACTTTTTTTCCAATATCGGTGAAGTCGGTAATTTTACTAATAACTTACTGCAAGGTAATTGGAATGGCACGGCGTCGTCATTTTTTCGTTTTTTAATCAACAGTACGGCTGGCTGGTTCGGTATTTTTGATGTGGCCAGTGAACTGGGCTTACAAGAATACGATGAAGACTTTGGTCAAACGCTGGGGGTTTGGGGAGTATCGTCAGGGCCTTATTTAGTGTTGCCGTTTTTTGGTCCTTCCACTATACGAGACACTGGCGGGCTCGTGGTTGATTATGCCAACTATGATGTGACGGATGAATTTGATCTTGAGCAAGAGGAACGCTGGGGGCTAAGAGGGTTGGACGTTGTAGAAACTCGTGCCCGTTTGCTATCCGTTGAAGGGTTAGTCTTTGGTGATCGCTATACCTTTGTTCGTGATGTCTATTTGCAAACACGCACCAATGAAATTTACAACGGCAACCTACCTGAAGAACTTCAAGACGACGACAGCTGGGGGGATGACGATTGGGACGATGACTGGGAAAACGAAGAGTGGGATGATGAAGCGTTAGAGCAAGAAGAGGCCATAGAGACAGCTCTATAACCATGCTTTAGTTATAAGTAGGTTTCACCAGCAAGCACATCTCGATTTACCACCGCATTGGCACCAATAATTGCTTGGTCGCCAATGTGGACTCCCGGCAATATTTTCACTCCACCACCAATCCAAACTTGTTTTCCAATGACAATCGGTCTTGCACTACATAGGCCCTCACTTCTGACAGTGGCATTACGTGGGTGGTCGACTGTGTAGAGGTGGGTACCAGGGCCAATAAAGGTATTGTCACCAATTTCAATGTTCGCACTATCCAGAAAAATGCAGCTAAAATTGATATAAACGTTATCGCCTAACGAGATTTGGCTACCATAATCACATTGAAAACCGGGCTCTATGACAATTTGCCCGTGTTGAGCAAATAAGCGTTTTATATGGCGCAGGTTACCCTTGCTAGGGTGAGCGTTATACTTGGCACAGGCCAGCCTAGCCGCTTCCCTTGATAAGCGCAGTTCCACATCCAACGGATTGAATGCTTGTCCGCTGAGCATTTTTTCTTTTTCACTTAGCATCTTGTTCTACCCATAAAAAAACGCGGCTAAATGCCGCGCTTTTATTTGACCAAAAGCGGTTAGATTACAGCATAGAAGCTAATGTGTCTTCCAGTTTACGTTGGTCTACAGCAAAGTTGCGAATGCCTTCAGAAAGCTTTTCTGTTGCCATTGCATCTTCGTTCATTGCCCAGCGGAAAGCAGACTCTGTAATTGCTGCCGGTGCTGGTTTGATTTCAGCAGCAGGCAGTAATTTACGCTCTAGAGTACCTTCGTCTTTCTTCAGCTCATCCAATAGAGCAGGGCTAATGGTTAGGCGATCACAACCGGCTAGTTGCTCGATTTCACCAATGTTACGGAAGCTTGCACCCATAACCACTGTGTTGTAACCGTGCTCTTTGTAGTAGTTGTAGATTTCAGTAACGGAGACCACACCTGGGTCTGTTTCCGCAGTGTAGTCTTGGCCCGTTGATTTCTTGTACCAATCAAGGATACGACCTACGAAAGGCGAAATCAGGTAAACACCTGCTTCGGCACAAGCTTGTGCTTGAGCAAAAGAGAAAAGCAACGTCAGGTTACAGTTAATGCCTTCTTTCTCTAGTTCTTCAGCGGCTTTAATGCCTTCCCAAGTAGAAGCAGCTTTGATCAGTACACGATCACGAGAAACGCCAGCTTCTTCGTATAGGGCAATCAATTTACGCGCTTTAGCTAAAGTAGCTTCTTTATCGAAAGAAAGGCGTGCATCGACTTCGGTAGAAATTCGGCCAGGTACATATTTTAGTATTTCAGTACCAACGATCACGGCAAGCTTGTCGCCAGCATCGATAATTTGTTGAGCCTTGTCATCACTTTGAGTTTTCGCCCAAGCAACGGCTTGTTCAAGGAAAGGAGCGTACTCTGGAATTTGTGCGGCTTTTAGCATCAAAGATGGGTTAGTAGTTGCATCTTCTGGTAGGAAGTCTTTGATTGCAGTGATATCACCGGTATCGGCCACAATGGTCGTGAACTCTTTTAGTTGAGATAACTTGTTGCTCATTGCTCTATCCTTTATTTTGATGATGTTTGACCAATTCAATGGCCTCTAATAGTACATTCGCTTTTGCGTCAGCTTGATGACCATTTTCTGATAAATAGCGGCGGAATTGTTTGCCACCCATTTGACCTTGGAAAATGCCCAAAATATGGCGTGTCATGTGCATTAAACGCGCGCCTTGTGCTAACTGCTTCTCGACATAAGGCATAAAAGTCTCTAATGCCTCAAAACGGTCTTTAACGATTGGTTGGCTATTAAACAGGGCTTCGTCCACTTGGCTTAGTAACCAAGGGTTATGGTAGGCCTCGCGACCAATCATAACGCCGTCTAATTGGGTTAGGTGCTCTTGGCACTCACTAATGGTTTTTATGCCACCATTAATAATAATTTCAAGTTCAGGGAAATCTTTTTTTAATTGATGTACATAATGGTACTTCAATGGCGGAATTTCACGATTCTCTTTTGGGCTTAGGCCCTGCAAAATGGCATTTCTGGCATGGACAATAAAGGTTCTAGTGCCAGTTGTCGCGATCTCACCGACAAAATCCCGTACTACGCTGTATTCTTCCTGATCGTCTAAACCGATACGGTGCTTAATAGTTATAGGCAAGCTGGTGGCGTCTTGCATGGCTTTCATGGCGTCTTTTACCTTGTCTGGGTGAGCCATTAAACAAGCACCAATCAGACTGTTTTGCACTCTATCGCTTGGGCAACCCGCGTTAAGGTTTACTTCGTCATACCCTTCTTGCTCGGCCATTTTAGCGCATTGTGCCAAAGCCTTGGCATCGGCTCCTCCTAACTGCAAGGCAATCGGATGTTCACACTCATCGTATTTCAGAAATCGGGCAGGGTGGTTGCCTTGTAACAATGCACCTGTGGTCACCATTTCTGTGTAAAGCAAGGTGTGCTTGCTCAAAGTTCTCGCAAAAACACGGTAATCGCTTGTCGTCCAATCCATCATGGGTGCAACAGAGAAGCGTCTATCTAACTCTTTGCGTGTTTCAGAAGGGCTTGCGCCTATTTCTTGTGGCATTTTATAAATCAACAATCTTGTATGTGGTTCGCTTACTGCACTTACATTGTGCTGCGAATGATGCCAGACATTATGTCATAAAATTACAAGATTTCTAAGCGCATTACCTTATGGTTTTTCACAAAAGTTAAATACTTGGTTAAGAATTTTGCAAAAACACGGAGTCTGTTGCGACATGCGGAATGGTTAGCGGCATTGGGAGATGAGTCGAGTGGTTTTGTACTGTTTAATCGCAGTTCTAGGGGGAGACAGATTGGCGTACACAAGTAAAAAGTGGAAAAAATACACATATTCTTAAAGATTCTAAGTAATCTATTTTATATTTCATTTTGTTTGTTTAAAATTTGTTAATCAAATTTTTATCTTTGGAGTGCTTTTATGCAGGTTTTCACAAAGTTGGTTGCTGTTTTTTTGTTGGGGATGGGTCAGTTTGCCTTGGCAGCGGATAAGTCCCTGGAATTAGGTTACATGCCCATAGTGCCTGTATCTCAAGCCTTTGTTGTTCTTGAAAATGGCACTTTAGAAAACGCTGGAGTAGAAGATCCGGATTTATTTAAGTTTCAAAATGGCCCAGCCATTGTACAAGCCTTGCTTGCTGGCCAGTTAGATGTGGCGTACTTAGGCATAGGTCCTGCTATGGTCGCTCGGGCTAAAGGTGCCGATATTAAGGTGGTGGCGTCCAACATCGTTGAGCAAATCAGTATGGTGACTTTGGCTAACCTATCGCCTTACTTTGAAGGTCAGGACCATGCGACAGCATTTGCCCGTTTTAAAGCGGATCATGGTCGTAAAGCGGTGATTTCTACTTTTCCACAAGGCTCAGTGCCAGAAACGGTTTTGCAGTATTGGTTGCGCAATCAGTTGGGCATGACAGGGGAAGAGATTCGTAACAATATCGATATTATTTACCAAGGTGCGGCTCAAGTGCAGCAGGCGCTGATGACAGAAGCGGTAGATGGCGCGGCTATTTTGGAACCAGTGGTTAGCATTATCAAAAACCGTAAGTCAGAAGCAAATGTGGTAGTGTCTGGATCTGAGATGTTTCCAAACCAACCGGGTGCCGTTTTAGTTGTGCGAGAATCCTTGATAAGCGAGCAACCTGAATTAGTTAGCACCTTAGTTAAAGCTCACATTGATGCAACTGAGTTGTTGCGTAATAGTCCTGAGTCGGTGGCCAAGCCAGTTGGAAAATACGTGGGAGGTGGTCGTTTGCCTGCCCAAGTCGTGCTCGAGGCTCTTAAAAACTCTCATGATCAGTTTCAAGCAAATCCTAATGCGATCATTGAGGGAACTCGTGTAATGCGTGACTTTCAAGCCGCTCAAGGAACACTAAAAATCAATGTGAATTTGGAAGAGCTGTTTGATGTGAGTTTTTATAACTCAGTAACCCAGGAGTAATTGTTCATTATGGCTCAATCGACTCATCCCTTAACTCGTTCTACTTTAGGGCGAGCGATACTGGGGCTGCTTGGTGTCATTGCCTTTGTTATTTTATGGAAATATGCCCAATCTGCAGGTTGGGCTGCAACGGGAACAATTCCTGACCCTTTCGCTTTACCACAAGCCTTAATTGATGAATGGACATCTGAGCGGTTACTGCCAGCCATTATGTCGAGTCTTGTGCATTATGCTTGGGGGTTAGCAATCGGTACTTCGCTGGGGTTTCTAGTTGGTACACTCGCCGCATCATCTTCTCTGTTAGATGCGTTACATGCTTGGCTAGCACGGATTTTACGTCCTATTCCTCCGTTAGCTTGGGTCGTGTTCGCCATTGCTTGGTTTAAAGTGAGTCATGCTGGTGCGGCTTTCGTGATTGCCATAGGTGTGTTTTGGGTTAACTACTTTGCTACCTTTTCTGCGGTTCGTAATGTGGACGAGCGTTTCTATGAGCTTGCACGTGCATTTGGTCAAAACGGCTTCTTACGCCAAACTCTCCAAGTGACTTTGCCAGGCGCAGCAACGGGTATTTTTTCTGGTATTCGTACTGGTATTGGACAGGCGTGGATGACTTTAATAGCCGCAGAACTATTAGGCGTACCAGGAATGGGGCAAGAAATGAATGCTGCCGCAGGTGTGGGGGCTTATGAAGTTGTAGTGGTATATATGCTAATTATTTCATTGGTTTATACACTCAGTGACACCCTGTTTGGATTAATCGAGAAACGAGTACTAGCATGGCGCCCATCTTAAATATTGAAAATTTAACCTATTTTTACGGCGATAACCCAGAGCCTATTTTCGCCAACTTGGGGTTACGCATGGAAGACGGCGAATTCATCGCAGTAGTGGGTGGTTCTGGTGTGGGTAAGTCGACCTTGTTGCGTTGTGTGGCAGGCCTTGCTAGCGCAAAACACGGTACCATTACTTTAAGTAAAGAAGACGACGATACACGCCGAACCCGCAGCGTGGTCTTTCAGGATGGCCGCTTGATGCCTTGGCGTCGTTTGCGTAGCAATATCGCATATGGCCTAAAGGGCTTAAAGCTGAGTGCAGAACAAAAGCGCGAACGTGTTGATGAAGTGCTAAAACTTGCTCGTTTAGAGGCGTTAGCGGATCGTTGGCCTCACCAGCTCTCTGGTGGCCAAGTTCAGCGAGGGGGTATTGCCCGGGCGTTGGCAGTTCATCCACAGTTACTGTTGATGGATGAGCCTTTTAGTGCAGTTGATGCTATTACTCGTCATCACTTGCAGGACCAGTTGCTCGCTATATGGGAGAAAATGAAGAAAGCTGTGCTCTTCATTACCCATGACATTGAAGAAGCAGTCTACCTTGCTGATCGAGTTATTGTATTGGCTGGCTCTCCTGCCAATATAGTGCTGGATCGTGCCATTGGGCTGGATCGACCAAGGTCTCGCGGTTCCGATAACTTACAGAAAGTAGCCCAAGAAATAGCCCAAGCACTTTAGTTTTTAAAGAGAGGTAACATGGCAGTGACACAACTACTTATTCATGCCCCGACCCTTGAGGCTCTTAAGCGAGCACAAAATAACACGCGTAACCTGTTAAAACTGGAGCCCGATGCCCAGATTGAAGTTGTCGTGAACGGCCCTGCGGCGGCATTGGCTGTGACTCTTAGTGATGAAGATATTGTTTCTCGTTTAGTGCTTTGTCGTAATAGTCTGCAAGGTCAGCAGCTCACGGCGCAAGAGGGGGTTCAACAAGTTGCGGCTGCCGTGCAATATATAGCCCAACAGCAAGCTCAAGGTTGGGCTTATATGCGAGCTTAACCTCGCATCTTCCTTTATTTGGGTAAACAAAAGATTAAAAAATGTTGAAGATATGGCCCTACAAAGCAATATGTTATGACTTACAGGAATTTGAAGCCTATAATAAGTAAACCATTTCATAAGTCGATGAAAGTAGGGGAGTATTTTGAGATATTTTTTGTCTATCAGGTTTTTGATAGTGTCTCTCGCTGTTACTGCTGTTTTATTAACGGTAGGTAACGGCTTCTATTCTACTTATCGTTTACAAAAAGAACTTCTGATTAATACTGCACTTGAGTCTAACCGAGTGTACGCCGAGAAATTAGCCATTATCACCGGAGAGTACTTTGCCGGTTTAAGAGAGTCACTGGCTATTGGAGCTGAATTGGTTCAGCCTTTTATTGGAGGCGATACCTTACAGTCAGAATTAGACGGTTTAAAAAGCCTGACCAAGGGCTTTAATTCTTTATCTATTATTACTAAAACTGGGGTCATCTCTTCTATATCTCCTGAGTCTGTTGGGCTGCAAGGAAGCCGTATTGATTCTAGTTACGAATTCTTATTCTCTAGCGGTCAAGAAAAAGTATTTGGACCTGTAATTGGTCCGTCTGGTTTGAAGCTAGTGATGATGTCTCAGCCTATTTTTGATGAGAATGGCGAGCATTTAGCTAACCTTGTGGGCACCATTTATTTACACAAGAGTGATTTTCTTAAGGCTTTATTGTCTGATCACAGTTTTATTGATGGTTCTTATGTTTACGTGGTTTCGCCTCTTAGAGAGTTGATTTTTCATCCTCAACCTAAACGTATTGGTGAAGTCGTAACGGTAAATGAAGTAATTGATCGTGCGATTGCAGGTCAGCATGGAGCTCGGGAAGTGGTGAACTCCAGAGGAGTGGCCATGGTAACGGGTTATGCCTTTGTGAAAAGCTTAGGCTGGGGCGTGGTTGCACAAAGCCCTAGAGAAGCGGTACTGAAGAAACTTGATCGGCAATTGTGGACAGTGGTAGATGGTATTATTCCGATTCAAATCCTTATTTTGTTTGCTGTTGTAATTTGTTCATACTTTATTGCATTACCCCTTCGTCAATTAGCAGACAGTACCAACTTTTATAATAAGAACATTAATATTAGGGCTTGGTTCTATGAGGCCTTTTTAATTAAAAAAGCCTTTCAAAAAGAAATTGACATATTAAGCGAGAGAGTTGTTCTCTTAGATGAGGATAGAAAAACCGACCCTCTTACTCATTTAAAAAATCGACGTGGTATGGATGAGCTGGTCAATGCTTTGATTCAAAAACAGACGCCATTTTGTATTTTGTTCTTTGATGTGGACCACTTTAAGAAAATTAACGACCAATTTGGCCATGATGTTGGTGATGATGTTTTGATTGAAATTGCGAATGTAGTGAGTGAAAAATTAGGTGTTGATGGAGAAATTATTCGTTCTGGTGGTGAAGAGTTTACCGTCGTGTTAGCGAATAAGACGACTCGTTTCGCCATGCTAATTGCAGAGGACATTCGTTTGTTGGTAGCAAGCTGGAAGTTTAAAGGGGTGAATCGCCCTGTGACTATTTCAATTGGTATTTCGAATTGGCATAAACATTTACACCTAAGTGATGCGTTTAAGCTAGCGGATATCGCTATGTACGAATCTAAGCGTAACGGCAGAAATCAAGTTACCAGCCACTTTAATGAGTTTAAGTAAATAAAAAAGCGCGCTTGGCTTTGTGCTCAAACGCGCTTTTAAGTGAAGCCTTTAGATGATCAACCTAGTTTGGTACAGGTCGGTTGAGTAGGGCTTCACCCTTAGTGTTGAAAAGATAGCAATCTTCTTTGCTAATGCCTATTTTAATGCTTTCACCGTGGCGAGCGACATTTTCACCACTTACTTGAATAGTGAGTTTCTCTTTGTTGTACTGGCCGTAAAGGTAAGTCAAACCACCTAGGTGCTCTGCAACATCAATATTCACGCTTAAGCTAATATCAGCGGACTCAAGGTTCTCTTTAACGTGTTCAGGGCGTAAACCGATTCGCACTGTATCATTAGTAGTAACTTTAGAGGTGTCTACTTGCAGTTGCATGGTTTGCTCAGCAAACACTACGTCTGCAAGGCCGCTAGCATCGATTGATTGAACTTTGCCTTCAAAGAAGTTCATCTTAGGTGAACCAATAAATCCTGCAACGAACTCATTACAAGGGTTGTGGTAAAGCTCAAGAGGTGAACCAACTTGCTCCACGTTACCTGCTCTTAGCACCACAATTTTATCTGCCAGTGTCATTGCTTCAACCTGATCATGGGTTACATAGATCATGGAGGCTTTTAGTTGGTTGTGCAGTTGAGCGATCTGAATACGCATGTCTACCCTAAGCTCTGCATCAAGGTTAGACAGTGGCTCGTCAAACAAGAATACCTCAGGCTGTCTTACGATCGCGCGACCAATAGCGACACGTTGTCGTTGGCCTCCAGACAGTTGTTTAGGTTTACGATCAAGCAAATGAGTCAGTTGCAAGATATCGGCGGCTTTAGCGACCTCTTCTTTGATCTTTTGCGGGTCCCCACCTGTCATGCGTAAGCCAAAGCTCATATTTTCTTCTACCGTCATGTGAGGATAGAGAGCATAGGATTGGAACACCATAGCGACACCGCGTTCAGCAGGTGCAACGCTGTTCATATTGACACCGTTGATTTCTAATGTGCCGTCGGTAATTTCTTCAAGCCCAGCCACAAGTCTTAACAATGTGGATTTACCGCAACCGGAAGGTCCGACAAATACCACAAATTCGCCGTCTTCAATGTCTAGGTTTACGCCATGAATCGTCTCGATTTCGTTAAATCGTTTGATGACGTTTGTTAGTTTTATCGTCGCCATTGGATCATTCCTAATGATTAAGTTGAGGCAATTGCCCCCATTCGAGTGGATACTTTCTGGCAGGCGTCTATTACCAATTCCTGAAAGTGTTTAAAACGTGCTTCGTCAACACGGAATTTAGGTGCCGTTATGCTTAGTGCTGCAATCGGCTCATTTTTATGGTTGAGAATGACAGAAGCGGCACACTGAATGCCTTCTTCATGTTCTTCTAAATCTAACGAAAGTCGTTGTTGCTTAATTTTCTTTAATTCGTTTCGTAGGGTTTTCTCATTGGTGATAGTTGTTTCAGTATGTTTAATGAAAGACTGTTCACGGATTGCAAGGGTGAGTTCATCTTCATTTAGAAAAGCCATCATGGCTTTGCCCACTCCTGTACAATAGCCTGGCCCTTTTTTACCGACGGCCGAAAATAAACGGAGATTTTTGGTGCTTTCAAGTTTATCAATGTAAATAACATCACCACGATCAAGTACCGCTAAATGAATCGTTTCACCCGTTTCGTTCCAAAGGCGTTTCATTTGGTCAGCAGCAAGGTCGCGAACATCAATTTTGGCCCAAGATTGATGTGCAAGCTCTAATAACCCATAACCTGGGTGGTAGGTTTGGTTCTCTTCATCAAAACGAATTAATCTTTTATCTGTTAAAGATAAAAGAGTCCTATGTGCTGTCGCTTTAGGTAGCTCCGTTTTTTCTACTAGGTCGACAAAACGCATTGGGGTAGGCGCTAAGCACACTTCTTGCAACATGTTTAGTGCTTTGTCGAGAGAGCTACTGTTTTTTGGATCATTATTGGCCATGGTATGTCTCTATTTTTTGTTATATTTAGACACTTCGTTTGGTCTTACAAAAATCTTCTGATTTCAGTATTGCAAAAAATGGAACTTTATTCCATTATTTTATTTAGAGAGTGAATTGGTAAGCTAAATTTGCCATTTTTTTGAATGAAACAATAACAATAAGAGGTGTCATTGCATGCAAAAATTGCATAGCAGGCAACAACAGTGGATGCCCGTATTATTTTTAATGCCGGCTATCTTGTTATTTGCTGTATACGTTATTTTTCCCATTGTTCAGAGTATTTGGCTGAGCTTCTTCGAATGGGATGGTTTAGGTGAAAAGTCATTTATTGGCTTTGGCAATTATATCGAACTATTCGAAGACGATCAGTTTTGGACGGCCCTGAAAAACAACATTTATTGGATGGTGTTTTTTATGTTGGCACCTCCTATCGGGTTGGGTATCGCGTTATTCCTTAATCAGAAAGTGCTAGGAATACGTTTAGTGAAATCTATGTTCTTCTTCCCCTTCGTTATTTCGCAAGTCGTGGTTGGCTTAGTGTTTTCTTGGTTTTACGACCCGTCTTTTGGTTTGTTTAACAAAGCCATTGGAGTATTTGGTTTTGAACCTGTTGCCATTTTGTCGGATGAGGAATGGGTTACTTTCGGTATCATTGTGGCTGGTTTATGGCCGCAAATTGCTTATTGCATGATCTTGTATCTCACAGGCTTAAACAACCTTAGTCCTGACCAAATAGAAGCAGCTCGTCTGGACGGCGCTCATGGTTGGAAAATGCTTCGTCACGTAATTTTGCCGCAACTGAGACCTGCTACCTTTATTGCCGTAGTGGTGACGGTAATAGGTGCTTTACGAAGCTTTGATTTAGTGGCAACTATGACGGGGGGCGGACCATTCGGTAGCTCAAATGTATTGGCATACTTTATGTATGAGCAGTCGATCTTTAACTATCGTGCTGGTTATGGTGCTGCCATTGCTACGATACTGTTCTTGATCATGGATATTTATATTGCCTACTTCTTGTGGCGCATGCTGAAGAGTGAGAAAGCCTAATGTTTCCGATGCCAATAGAGAAAAAATCATTACCTTTTAATATATCGTACCGCGTCGCAATCTGGGTTGCGTTACTTCTTTGGTTGCTTCCATTAGTGGCAGTTATGATGACCTCGGTGCGTTCCGTTGCTGACATTAACGCAGGTAATTATTGGGGTATTCCAAGTGAGTGGATGCTGTTTGAAAACTACACCATGGTGTTCACTGAAACCCCCATGTTACGGTATTTACTGAACTCCATTTTGATTACAGTGCCCGCTGTTATGGGGGCAGTAGCCTTGTCTACTCTTGCAGGTTATGCCCTAGCGAAGTTCAAATTTCGCGGTAACATAGCTTTGTTTGCGACCTTTATTGCAGGTAATTTTGTACCCTTTCAAATCCTAATGATTCCGGTACGTGATTTAACCATTAATATGGGAATGTACGATACGGCAACGGGCTTGATCTTGTTCCATGTTGCTTTCCAGACAGGTTTTTGTACCTTGTTTATGCGCAACTTTATTGTCGGCTTGCCGGATGAGTTGATTGAAGCGGCTCGGGTAGAAGGAGTGAGCGAACTTAAGATATTCTGGTATGTGGTGCTTCCTTTGGTGCGACCTGCATTAGCCGCGCTCTCGGTGCTGATTTTCACCTTTATCTGGAACGATTACTTCTGGGCGTTAGTGTTGGTGCAGAGCGATGAAGTGCGACCAATAACAGCCGGTATTAGTGCCCTGAAAGGCCAATGGCTTGCTTCTTGGCAGTTGATTGCTGCAGGCTCAATTGTCGCGGCTTTGCCTCCTGTTATTTTGTTCTTCGCTATGCAGAAACACTTTATTGCAGGTTTGACTCTAGGCGCAACAAAAGGCTAAAAACATGACCCAGAACACGTCAGTGGTTTTTTATCGACAAGATAAAAACTTGAAAACTTTACTGCTGGCGTGCTCTGGAAACTGTGCGCCGCAGCTGATTTATTACGGCGATTCCCTACCTCTTGATACTGACCTGTCTTGCTTATACGAGTCATTGGCTCTCCCTATTCCTCAAGCCATGCTGGACAAACCAGCACCTTTATCTTTATTGCCTGAGGCTGGTCGTGGCTGGATGCAGGCTCCAGCCGTGGAAGCAAGCTCAGATGAACGTCCCGTTTGGGGGCTGAGTTTTGAGCTCGTTAAGGGTGAGGAAACGGATACTGGTTTTGAATTTTCATTGACTGACTTGGTGGCCGAGGTAGAAGTCAAACTTCATATTGGTTTACGTGACTCGGGTGTTCTTTCGCAGCAAATCCATGTGAAAAATCTCGCGAACACAAAGGTTATGGTGCAGCGCTTAGCCTGTACTATGCCGTTTACCGATCACTGTACTCAATTAATGAGCTTTTATGGTCGGTGGTGCCAAGAGTTTCAACAACAGCGTTGTGACTGGCAATCGACCTGGTTGCAAGAAAATCGCAATGGACGTAACTCTCATGCTAATTTCCCAAGCGTTATTGTCGGCCAACAAGGGTTCACCGAGTCAATGGGAGAGGTGTTTGGCGCTCATTTAGCTTGGAGTGGTAATCATCGCCTGAAAGCCGATTACACCATTGAAGGTTATCGTTATTTGCAAGCTGAAGCCCTGTACCTACCTGGTGAAATCCAGTTAGAGCCTGATCAAATTCTTGTTTCTCCTGAGTTATTAGTCAGTCATAGCTCAGCTGGACTTAACCTAATGAGCCAAGGTTTTCATGCAGAAGCCAGAGCACGACTGCAGATCAATAAACCGCGTCCAGTTCACTTAAATACCTGGGAAGCCTTCTATTTTGATCATGACCTTGATGAGCTAAAAAAACTGGCTCAAGCAGGCCATGAAGTTGGGGTTGAACGTTACATTCTAGATGACGGCTGGTTTAAGGGACGTAATGACGATACTCGAGCCTTAGGGGATTGGTATGTAGACTCAAAGAAGTACCCAGATGGTTTGATGCCCCTTATTGATTATGTGAAATCCCTCGGCATGGAATTTGGCTTGTGGTTTGAACCTGAAATGCTCAACCCAGATTCTGATTTATATCGTCGACATCCAGAATGGGCGCTGCAATTAAAGGATTATGATTCTGTCTTAGCCCGTCATCAATTGGTTTTAAACCTAGCCCATGAGGGCGCTTATCAATATATCAAAGAGCGTTTGTTCACCTTGTTCTCCGATTATCCCATTGATTATGTTAAATGGGACATGAACCGAGATTATGTGTTGCCGAGTGGTCAGATAGCCCCACAAGCCCATGCCCAAGTGCTTGCCTTGTATCGGCTGCTGGGTGAAATTAATCATGCCTTTCCTAAAATGGAAATTGAAAGTTGCTCATCGGGCGGTGCAAGAGTGGACTTTGGTATTTTAAATTACACCAAACGCTTTTGGACCTCAGACTGTAACGATGCGTTAGAGCGACAAACAATACAGCAGGGTTTTAGCTATTTCTTTCCACCCGAAGTGATGGGGGCTCATATTGGCCCAGTCAAAAGCCACACGACCAGCCGTGTTCACGGGGATGAATTTCGCGCAGGTACTGCCATGTTGGGGCATTTGGGAATAGAGTGGAATTTATTAGAAGCCGATCGCGAGCAAAAGGCTCTGATTAAACGTTGGTTAGGGCACTACAAGACCTACCGTTGTATCCTACATAATGGGCTTAACTGGCAGATTAACAGTGCAGATGGCTGTGCACGAGCCCAGTGGGCGGTGAGTGCCGAGATGAATGAAGGGGTCTTGGTATACAGTCAGCAAACTATGCCAAGGCAAGCTCAACCGCTCAAAGTTCGTTTACAAGGACTTGATGAAAATACAAATTACCAGGTTCATTTGGTGGATCACAGCATTTTGCCAGGGCATTTAATGAAATCCTTACCGGCTTGGTGGCATAAACCACGTATTCTTAATGGAGCGAGTTTACAAAAGATCGGTTTAGTCATGCCGATTATGGACCCTGAATCTTTAATATTGCTGTCTATTAAAGCTGTACCTTAGAGCATCATATTCAAGCAAGGCGTTTCATCATAAGGACAGAACATGAGTCAAAATAATAAAGATAAGAAGAGCTTACGCAGTCAGCAATGGTATGGAAAACTGGATAAAGATGGTTTTATTCACCGTAGCTGGATGAAAAACCAAGGGCTACCGGACCACAGTTTCGACGGACGACCAGTCATTGGTATTTGTAACTCCTGGAGTGAGTTAACCCCTTGTAATGCACATTTGCGTGAACTGGCTGAATACGTAAAACGTGGCGTTTGGGAAGCCGGAGGCGTCCCTCTTGAGTTTCCGGTTATGTCCCTTGGTGAAACGCAAATGAAGCCGACTGCGATGTTATTTCGTAATCTCATGAGCATGGATGTCGAGGAATCTATTCGTGCTTATGGTATGGACGGAGTGGTGCTGCTTGGTGGTTGCGACAAGACGACACCAGCCCAACTAATGGGAGCTTGCTCAGTAGATTTACCGGCCATTGTGGTGTCTTCTGGCCCCATGCTAAATGGCAAGTACCGAGGCCAAGACATTGGTTCAGGTACGGATGTCTGGAAGTTCAGTGAATCGGTTCGAGGTGGTAGCATGAGCTTGGACGACTTTATGAAGGCTGAATCATCTATGTCTCGCTCCCGTGGTACTTGTATGACTATGGGAACAGCGTCAACCATGTCATGTCTTGTGGAAGCAATGGGCATGTCGCTACCGGAAAACGGCACTTTGCCAGCAGTCGATGCGCGCCGTCAAGCTCTTGCTCATTTAACCGGAGGGCGCATTGTTTCAATGGTTAAAGAAGATCTCAAGCCAAGTGATATTCTCACCAAACATGCCTTTGAGAATGCCATTCGTGCTAATGCCGCTATTGGTGGCTCCACCAATGCTGTTGTGCATTTGTTGGCCATCGCAGGCCGTGTTGGAGTGGATCTTACCTTAGACGATTGGGATCGTATTGGTGCCCAAGTGCCTTGCTTAGTCGATTTAATGCCATCGGGTAAATTTCTAATGGAAGATTTTCATTATGCTGGTGGTTTTCCAGCTCTTATGAAGCGCCTAGAACATGTATTTGACCTGTCAGCACAAACGGTTTGTGGTGCGAGTCTTTCGGAATTGACTGAACATGCAGAGTGCTTTAATGATGAAGTAATTCGTACTCTAGATAATCCGTTAAGAGAAAAGGGCGGAATTGCTTTATTAAGAGGGAATCTGGCCCCTAGTGGCGCAATCATCAAGCCCAGTGCCGCCAGTCATGAATTGTTGAAACATACCGGTAAAGCGGTAGTTTTTGAAAGCATTGAAGATTATAAAGCGCGCATTGACTCTGCTGACCTTAAAGTCGATAAAGACAGTATTCTCGTGTTAAAAGGGTGCGGTCCAAAGGGCTATCCAGGAATGCCAGAAGTAGGCAACATGGCACTGCCTAAAAAGCTGCTTGAACAAGGTGTCACGGATATGGTGCGAATTAGCGATGCACGTATGAGTGGCACTGCGTTTGGTACGGTGGTATTGCATGTTGCACCTGAGTCGACAGTTGGTGGCCCTCTGGCATTGGTAGAAAATGATGATGAAATTCACTTGGATGTAGACGCTCGCGTTTTACAGCTTAATATTAGCGATGAAGAACTGGCTCAACGTCAGCAGGCATGGCAAGCGGAAGAAAGTGAATATCACAGAGGATACGCCAAACTCTATATAGACCATGTGATGCAGGCTGATCAAGGAGCCGATATGGACTTTTTGGTGGGAAAAAGTGGCTCGCAAGTTAACCGAGAATCTCACTAGGGGGGCAGTATGGATATAACACGTTACCCCTCACTAACCGGTAAGCATGCCATAGTGACAGGGGGGGCAAGTGGCATTGGCGAATATGTTGTACGAGCTCTTTGTGAGCAAGGCTGTAAGGTCAGTTTCTTTGATTTAGATGGACAGCTTGGGCAAGCTTTACAGGACGATTTAAGAGCCCAAGATCACCATGCGAATTTCACTCAACTCGATATAACCGATATTCAAGCTTTGAGCCTAGCCATTCAAAGCCGTTTAGCGGCTTGGGGTAACGTGAGTGTCTTAGTGAATAATGCCGCTAACGATCAGCGTCATACTTTACAAAGTATGACCAGCGACAACTTTGATCAATGTATGGCGGTAAATCTAAAGCATCATTTTTTTGCGGCACAACAAGTCGCCCCGGGAATGTCCGAAAGCGGTGGCAGCATTATTAACATGAGTTCAAATGCTTACATGTTAGGGCTCACTGGGTACCCTGGTTATGTTACGGCAAAAGCCGCCATTACTGGCTTAACTAAAGGTCTAGCAAGGGAGTTAGGGGCACAGAAGATTCGTGTGAACGCCGTGCTACCAGGCTGGGTGTCGACTCAAAAACAACAACGCTTGTGGATGACCGAAGAAGCTAAAGCTGAATTGCTTGATCAACAATCTCTGAAAAGCCTTATTACTCCTCAAGATGTCGCAGATTCAGTGCTCTTCTTAGCGTCAGATAGCAGCCGCATGATTACTGGTCAAAACTTGGTGGTAGACGGAGGGCGGGTCTAATGGTCATGGCTTCCCAAACACCAAATAATTTACAGCATGGCCTGATCTGTGTTGATTGGGGAAGCAGTAATTTTCGAGCGTTTTTATTGGACTGTCAGGGAAAGGTGCTCGAAAGCAAAGAGTCCACTTTAGGGGTGTTAAGTATTCAGCCTGATCACTTTGAATTTGTGCTCACTCAAGAGTTAGCGGATTGGTTAGACTTGCCACGGCCCATTTTAATGTCTGGTATGATTGGCAGCCGCGATGGGTGGCAAGAAGTGCCTTATTTAAACTGTCCGATAGAATTAAGCCAGCTTTATGGTCACCTTTGCTGGCTGGATACTCAATTGTCGCAACCTGTTGCCATTGTACCTGGTATTCAGTGTAAGGGAGTTGGTGGCTTTCATGATGTCATGCGCGGTGAAGAAACGCAATTGCTGGGTGTGCTTAGTTATTTGTCAGACCAAGGGAGTCTTCCTTCTGAACTCTTATGTTGCTTGCCCGGTACACACTGTAAATGGGCGAGGCTTTCTAATGGGCAAATAAATACCTTTTCTACCACCACAACAGGGGAAATCTTTTCACTCCTAGATAACGAGTCGAGTTTAGTGAAAGGTCTACCTAAAAGCACAGAGTTAAATCAGTTAGCGTTTGTGAAGGGCCTACAGGCCAGCTCTGATGCAGGCGGTTTTTTACATCAGTTATTCAGTGCTCGCAGCCGCTTATTGTGCGGTGATTTAATGGAGCATGAGTCAAGAGATTATTTGTCAGGTTTAGTTATAGCCGAAGACATTCGGAGTATGTTAAGCCTACTTGATCAGCCTGATGGACCGATTGTATTGGTAGCAAATGATACATTAGTAGAGCGATACCGTTTGGCCTTTGAACACTTTGCTGTGGAACACTGCGTAGTATCTTCTGAACAGGCGAGTACTCTTGGCTTAGCGAAAGTTGCTGAGCAATATGTCTCAAAGTGTGAGAGGTAACATGGTGTCGGATTTACAACACTATTTTATGGGTTGTCCTCTGATTGCTATTTTGCGAGGTATTACCCCGCAGGAAGTGCTTGCTCATGGGCAAGCTCTATATGAGGCTGGCTTTCGCGTGATTGAGGTGCCATTAAACTCGCCAGAGCCGTTTGAGAGCATTCAGTTATTACAAGATCATTTTGCAGGTAAGGCCTTGATCGGAGCGGGAACCGTGTTGCAAAGTGAGCAAGTAAATCATTTGGCTGCAACAGGAGCGGGGTTAATGGTGTGTCCACATACGGATGAATTGCTTATTCGCCAAGCCAAAGCAGCTGGGTTGCTGGCCTTGCCTGGTTTTCTCTCGCCCACAGAAGCCTTTAAAGCATTGCAGGCCGGTGCGGATGGGTTAAAACTGTTTCCTGCAGAGGCGTTGCCATCTACAAGTGTTATCAAAGCATTACGAGCGGTATTGCCCAAAGACGTGCCATTATGTCCTGTCGGGGGCGTGAGTCCTTCTAATATGGCTGAGTATTTACAGCAAGGGGCAAGTGGGTTTGGATTGGGTTCTGCTTTATATCGTGCAGGGCAAGAGGTTCAGCAAACTCAAGTGCGAGCTGAAGCTTTTATCACGGAACTTGCCCGATACCGCCAAAGCGATCAAATACAAGATTAGTTTTAAGTGTGACGTTACTCTGCCACAGAGTTTGGAGAAAAATATGAAATTAGGTGTTTGTTACTATCCAGAGCATTGGGCTCGTTCCCGCTGGGCGGAGGACGCCCGCCAAATGAAAGAAATTGGTATTGAATTTGTGCGAGTGGGGGAGTTTAGCTGGAGCACCATTGAGCCTGAACCAGGTCAGCTTAATTGGCAATGGTTAGATGACGCACTTGCTGCTTTGCACAAAGAAGGGTTGAAGGTCATTTTAGGCACACCGACTGCGACACCGCCAAAGTGGTTGGTGGATCGTCACCCAGGTATGCTAGCTAAAGATGAATTAGGTCGCGAACGTGGCTTTGGTTCTCGTCGCCACTACACCTTTGCAAGTTTGGAGTATCGGGAAGAGTGTCGCCGAATTGTTGATATTATGGCGAAACGCTATGGTCAGCACCCAGCGGTGGTGGCATGGCAAACAGATAATGAATATGGCTGTCACGATACCATCCTAAGTTATGCCGAGGCTGACCTAGTTGCATTTCGCCTTTGGTTGGCTGAAAAATATGGCACGGTTGAGGCTCTGAACCAAGCATGGGGAAACATTTTCTGGAGCATGGATTACCGTACTTTTGATGAAGTGGAACTGCCAAATTTAACCGTGACAGAGGCAAACCCATCTCACCGACTGGATTTTCAACGCTGCTGCTCTGACCAAGTCGTGGCTTATAACAAGTTACAAGCGGATATTTTAAGGGAGCATTCTCAAGGGCGTGATCTGGTCCACAACTACATGGGCTTCTTTACGCATTTTGATCACCATAAAGTTGGTAAAGACTTAGACGTGGCAAGTTGGGACACTTACCCATTGGGTTTTCTTGACCAAGAAGCCATTTATAGCGACCAAGAAAAGCAAGATTACTTACGTGTTGGCCACCCTGATTTTGGGGCATTTCACCACGACTTATACCGAGGCTGTAGTAATGACCGTTTGTGGATCATGGAACAGCAACCTGGCCCGGTGAATTGGGCGCCTCATAATCCGACGCCGCAACAAGGAGCAGTACGTCTATGGACTTGGGAAGCCTTTTCCCACGGTGCAGAGGTGGTTTCCTATTTTCGCTGGCGACAAGCCCCTTTTGCTCAAGAGCAAATGCATGCAGGCTTATTACGACCTGATGCTCAGCTAGCTGAAGCTGCCATTGAAGCGGGTAAAGTGAATGAAGAAGTTAAGCAACTCGCCACACAACTTGGTGTGTCTGTTGATGAGCTAATGGCATTACCAAGTGCTGGAAAAGTGGCTGTGATGTTTGATTATGACGCTTGCTGGGCGTTAGACATTCAACCTCAGTCTCAAGCTTATCGTTACCTATTTTGGAGCTACCGAGTGTACGAAGCTTTACGTGAGCTTGGCTTGTCAGTTGATATCGTGTCTTCCAAAGCGGACCTTAATAAATATGCCATGCTGGTATTGCCTGCTCAAGTGCATATTGATGAGGACCTGCAAACTCGCTTAAGTGCGTTTGAAGGCGTTTTGCTTGCTGGCCCTCGAAGTGGTAGTAAAACACAGAGTTATCAGATACCTCATAATCTGGCTCCTGGTCCACTGGCTCAAATTCTGCCGCTCACCGTAGAAAGAGTAGATGCTTTGCCTGACCATACCCAACCTAGTGTCTTTGGTCAGTGGGGGAGCGGTAAGCTTAAACACTGGCATGAGCAAATTGCCACCCAGTTGCCAGTATTGCTACAAGACAGTGAAGCCAACCCTGTGCTAGTGGGTGAGGGCAAACGCTTTTATTTAGGCTCGTGTTTGGATACTAAGGTGTTAAAAGACTGCTTCGCAAGACTGGCCGAAAAAGCCGGCTTGGTCACCACCTACTTGCCTGAAGGAGTTCGCTTAAGAGAACGGGGTGATCTAATTTTTGTATTAAATTATTCAAAAAATAGTTATGTGTATCAACCTGTTAATGCAGATTTGCTCATAGGAGATAAAACTCTTAACACAGCAAGTGTTGCTATTTGGAAAAAGCGCAAATAAAGTAGAGGTCAATAAGTGAAACTCAGTTTCACTTATTGACAGCTCTGACCTTTTGCCTAATACTGAAACCCAGTTTCAATTTATAACAAGAAAAAGAGGACTTGCTCACATGAAAAAACTACAGTCATTATTAGCCGGAGCTATGGCGTGCGCAGCAGTAAGCGTTGCCAATGCAGGCACCCTAGTAATTAACTCAGATCAGGCTGACCCAGCACCGAAACAAGCCTTTGCTGAGATCATCGAAAAGTTTGAAGCAGAAAACCCAGACGTTACCGTAAAGTACAACCTATATGATAAAGAAGGTTACAAAACGGCGATTCGTAACTGGTTGGCAACAAGCCCACCAGATGTGGTGTTCTGGTACGCGGGTAACCGTATGAAAACTTTCGTAGACCGTGGTTTATTTGAAGACGTGTCCGATATTTGGCAACAGCAAGAACTTAAGCAAAGCATGCCAGCGGCAACACCTGCAATGACGATTGATGATAAGCAATGGGGTATCCCATATACCTATTATCAGTGGGGTGTTTACTACCGCAAAGATATCTTCGAAAATTTAGGTTTATCTGAGCCAAAAACATGGGATGAGTTCCTAGCGGTAAACAAAACCCTTAAGTCTAATGATATCGCGCCGATTGCCATTGGTACCAAGTACCTTTGGACAGCTGCCGGATGGTTTGATTACCTTAACATGAGAACCAATGGTCTAGATTTCCATATCGACCTAATGGATGGCAAAATCCCTTACACGGATGAGCGTGTACGAAAAACTTTTGAGCACTGGAAAGAGTTGGTTGAACCTGGTTACTTCCTAGAAAACCATGCGTCTTACTCATGGCAAGAAGCTCAACCATTCATGTACAACGGCGAAGCGGCTATGTACTTGATCGGTAACTTCATTACGCCTAACTTCCCAGCTGAACTTGACGGTAAAATGGGCTTCTTCCAATTCCCTCAGATTAACCCAGAAGTTGGAATGGCAGAAGATGCGCCAATGGATACCGTGCACATTCCTTCAAAAGCTAAAAACAAAGAAGACGCACGTAAGTTCTTGTCTTTCTTGTCACGTGCTGATAATCAGACTCTAGTGAATGCTGCGTTGTTGCAAATTCCACCTCATGCTGATGCAAAAGCGCCTGATAACTACTTCTTAAACAAAGGGGTGGAAATGTTAGGCAATGCTGCTGGAACGGCTCAATTCTACGACCGTGATACGGATCCAAGTATGGCTCAGGAAGGTATGAAAGGCTTCCAAGAGTTCATGGTGAAACCAGAGCGTTTAGACAGCATCTTGAAGCGTCTTGAGCGCGTTCGTAAGCGTACGTTTAAATAAACAATAACGTTTATTGTTAAGTTCTTCTAAAGCCAATGTTCATTATGAATGTTGGCTTTTTATTTGATCTCTCCATAAGTTCTGTAACCAAAATAACATTTCAATACATCTAGCTAGCCTCTGAGTGCCCTAGTATTTAACGAAAAGAAAAGATGTCGTTCTTTCTTAAATTACGTAGGCATAATGAAAAAGGTGAGCTTATGTTTAAATTAACAGAAAAGCGCTTACTATTCGAAAGCTGGTCGCTAAATCGCTTTATTGAGTTCCTCAATGGCGCTCAATTTCTGATAATCTTTTTCTTAGTCTTTTTGCTTTCGGCTCTGAGTGTTCATTTCTTGTTCATTTCTTATGAAAGAGACGAATTGAATACTTATGGAGAGTCTATTTTTGTTCGTTCCTTGAATTCATCGATTCAAATTAACAGTGCTTTTGCGTTAGTTAACCAGCAAAAAAATCTTTTTTGTTCACCTAAAGATATGATGCAATTGCGTGAAATTGCCGCTAACTACGAGTTTTTGGACGATATTGGCCGAGTTGTTGATCATGAGATAATTTGCAGTGCCAATATGGGACACGAGGTAGTAGGAAAAAAAATTGATCCTAGTGCGTTGTATTATAGTGAAGAAAGAAAATACCACTATCTAAAAGCTAAAGAGGATCTATTTTTTCTGAGCCAAAAAAGAGCATTGTTTCTGAGTGGCCATACCTTTTTAACTCTGTCTCCTAGTCGTTATTTAGGGTTATATAGTGTCGATGACTCTGTAGGGGCTTATATCCTTGATTACTATGCACCAAAGGTCTATCGAACTTTTAATAGTATTCCTGGTTGGGTGGTGGAAGAAACAGTGTCAAAAAAGGAGCCCAGTGGGCTTAGGCTCATTGTTCCAGGAGCATTTATTAAGAATAAAACCTGCTCGAAAGACTATTCTTTTTGCATTAACCTTATTGATTATCGTATTGGCTTCTATGGCTTAAGTCCCCTTGAATACGCCATTCTTTCATTGTTTGTATCAGTATTAAGCTTATTCATCTGGTTGGCGACAGGGTATCTTCGTTATATGAAAAGAGCGATACCTTACCGTTTGAAAACAGCCTTAAATACTGACCATATATACCCTTTATATCAGCCTAAAGTTGCCTTACGCTCAGGGCAAATAGTGGGAGTAGAAGCATTAGCAAGGTGGCATGACTCAGTGCTTGGGCAAGTGCCTCCTGATGTGTTTATTGACCTTGCAGAGGAGCTAGGGATTGTGGCGCAAATTTCTCGCCATATTGCGCGCAAGTCATTAACAGAATTGTCTGGTATTCTTAAAGAGCAGCCAAGTTTCACGTTAAGTTTGAATGTATCGGTTAAAGACATGCAAGATGATAGCTTTTTAGACTTTATTGATGGTGAGACCACAAGGTTGGGAATTAATTCTAAACAGGTAATATTAGAAATAACCGAGCGTAGTGCTGCTGAGAATAACGCCTTATCGCAAATGACGCGAGAATTTACCAAACGTGGTTTTCAAATATCCCTAGATGATTTTGGTACTGGGTTTTCAAATTTATCTTGGTTAACCAAGCTTGATTCCAATGAGATTAAAATTGATAAAATGTTTACCAGTTGTATTGGAAGCAAAGCTGTTGGCCTCATGACCTTAAATGGTATTTGTCGGCTTTTAGAGAACTTTCAAATGTCTACGGTATTTGAGGGAATAGAGACGCAAGAAGAACTGGATTACATTTTGGAGCATTCACCAGATGCAATAGGACAAGGTTGGCTATTTGCCAAAGCAATGCCTGTCAGTGATTTAAAAGCGCTATTAAAGCGTAACACTGTACTTCATGACATGCCGAGAGCCTCGTGCAATTCGTTAAAAAATGACTCGCTCATGGCAGTAGGGGAATAGGCTTTGATCATAACAAGGCTGAATCTACCTTGCTATGATCAAAGTCAGGTTCTTTTAACCGAGTGGACCTTCGACAATGGTGGTGGTTAATCCTGCAATAATGTTTTCACCTGATTCTTGTTTTAGGTCATCGTACCAGGCTTGAGTTTCTTGCATATCTTTCCCGTGGGTAACATCACAGCGCTTACGAGCTTTAAGGACCAGGTCTTTAACTCGTCCCTTGCGCTGTTCTTGGTAGTCTTTTAGCGCCATGGCGATGGTGTTAGGATTCAGGTTAGATAGTTTAGCAATACACTCACCCAGGACCACAGCATCTTCCATGGCTGAGCAGCCCCCTTGTCCTATATCAGGGGTAGTGCTGTGAGCAGAATCACCAAGTAGAGCGATATTACCTTTTACTAGGGTGTCAAAGGGCTCTATATCATGAATTTCGACTCGGTTAGTGGTGCTTGGATCGAGTTGCTCGATTAACTTTTGTACGGGCTCCGACCAACCTTTAAAATACTGCTTTAAATCGCTTTTCAGCGTTTCTCGATTCTGCTCTAAGCCGACTGGTAAAGGCACATCAAAAAAGAAATAAAAACGTCCGCCAGCAATGGGCATTACAGAAACGCGTTTACCTTCACCAACAAAGGTTGTCCATTGGTTAGCAGGGGCTATATCCGTATCTATGTCGACCAACCCGTTCCAATTTACATAGCCGGCGTAGCGTCTTTCAGCTTGGTAACCAGTTACATAGGAGCGAGTGACAGAGCGGGCTCCATCGGCGGCTATCATAAAATCTCCACTCGCTTGGCTGCCGTCAGTAAAGTAGGCAACTACCTTTGAGTCGATTTGCTCAACTTTCTCAACGCGTTTACCAAAGTGAATTTTTTCTTTGCCCCAGTGATCTATCATCATGCTTTGTAGGCCTGCCCGTGATACTGGGCAAGGTCGTTCACCAACAGCTTGAATTAATGGGGCAAGGCTGAACTGGGTCATAGGAACACCAGAAATGCCGTCGTGGTAGGCCATGAAGTGCATAGGTCCACCTAGCTCATCCATAATATGTGACATGCCTAAATGATTCATGCATTTCACACCGTTAGACCATATTGATAAAGCAGCACCAACGGGTTTAATTTCTTTTACAGCTTCAAAAATTTCGCATTCAATGCCTTGTTGTTTTAATGCTGCAGCTGCTGACATGCCACCAATACCTGCGCCAATCACGAGTGCTTTCATCATCTTGCTCCTTAACACAATTTGAACTAATCAATTGCAATATAAGGGGCAATTTTTGTGCCATAAAAAAGTTCTGAATATCTGTCTTTATTAGGTGCTGTAGATTAACCTCAGCGCCTATGAGCGGCCTTTTGGTGCAGGCAGAGGTTAATGTGCTTCAAATTGGTGACTCATATTGACCAGTTGGTTAGTTATTAGCTGCCTCGGTAGGTGCTGTAAGAATAAGGTGATACCAACAGTGGGATATGGTAATGGGCACTTTTGTCAGAAATACCAAAGCGAATCACAATAGTGTTTAAAAAACTGGGTTCTGTGTGCTCAATTCCTTGCTTGGCGAAATACTCTTCAATATCAAATTCCAATTCATAAATACCAAGTTCAAAGTTTTCTTTCTCTAGTAGTGGGGCATCACAGCGGCCATCATGATTCGACAGGCTTGTGTTGATTAGTTGTTTGCCATGAGTTTCTTCAACGCGAAATAAGCGGATGTTAACACCAGCGGCAGCGATTCCTTGAGTGGTATCAAGTATGTGTGTAGTGAGGTAACCCATATTCATGTCCTGTATTGCCAGTTCAAATAAAATGTGCCCAATTTTTGCAGGGTAACATGTAACGCATCAATTTTTATGCCATAAATGTTGAATGATAAAGAGTACGATCTGAATAATAAGAGGAATTTAAATGTCATCATACCCACGTGACCTAATTGGTTATGGAAATACACCGCCTAACCCTAAATGGCCTGGCAAAGCGAGAATTGCGCTGCAGTTTGTGCTTAACTACGAAGAAGGTGGGGAAAACTGTATTTTGCATGGAGATCCAGCCTCAGAGGCCTTTTTATCAGAAATGGTCGGTACGGATGCCCGAGAAGGGGTTCGGCATATGAGTATGGAATCCATATATGAATATGGTAGCAGAGCAGGTGTGTGGCGAATACTGAACTTGTTCCAAGAAATGGACATACCTTTGACTGTTTTCGCCGTTGCTATGGCTCTAGAACGGCACCCAGACGTAGCCAAGGCTTTTAGCCAAGCAGGTCATGAAATCTGTAGCCACGGTTACCGATGGATAGATTATCAGTATATTGATGAAGATACTGAGCGCCAACATATGCATAAAGCCATTGAAATCATTGAGCGATTAACCGGCCAAAGACCATTAGGCTGGTATACCGGCAGAACTGGTCCAAACACTCATAAGCTAGTGGCCCAAGAGGGCGGTTTTTTATATAACGCAGACGATTACAGTGACGATTTACCATTCTGGAAGCTAGTCGATGATAAACCGCAGTTGATGATTCCTTATACCCTAGACACAAACGACATGCGCTTTGCTGCATTACAGGGGTTTAATACAGGCGAACACTTTTTCCAATACTTAAAGGATGCCTTTGACACCTTATATGCAGAAGGTGCGCACTCTCCTAAGATGCTTTCTATAGGTTTACATTGTCGACTGATCGGACGGCCTGCACGTATTGCTGGATTAAAACGCTTCTTACAATATGTCAGACAACACGAAGATGTCTGGTGCTGTCGCCGTATTGATATAGCAAGACATTGGCGTGAGCATTTTCCCTACGACAACAAATAACAAGGCAGAGTAATGAGCAGCGAAAATTTTTTGCAAAAAATGAATCAGAAAGAGTTTATTGAGACGTTTGCTGGAGTCTACGAGCATTCCACATGGGTTGCTGAGCAATTGTGGCGTGCGCATTGTGAGCACCCTACTGGCTATTTATCATCAATTGAAAAAGTGACAGAGCAAATGCAGGCTATTGTGAATAATAGCTCGCAAGAGCAAAAGTTAATCTTATTGAGAGCTCACCCTGATCTAGCGGGAAAGGCGGCTATTGCAGGGGACCTAACTAAGGAGTCGAAAGCAGAACAAGCTGGGGTTGGCTTAGATCAATGCAGTGAGGAGGAATTTGCTTACTTTTTACAGCTTAATAATCGTTATCGAGAAAAATTTGGCTTTCCTTTTATTATGGCGGTAAAAGGCGCCACAAAAGACCAAGTAATAGCAGGTTTTGAAACTCGAACGGATAATGATTGGCAAGGGGAGTTTGATACCGCGATGGCGGAGGTGCATAAAATTGCAGCTTTTCGTCTTGCCGATATCTAAGCTGAAACCGTAAATTATGTTGAGAGCCGTGCAATAAGTTACTATGTATTTTATAATGTATACTTTATATTTTGTGAAGTCTTACTGTGCTATCAATCATAATAACAATACTGCCTTTTTTTGGTTTTGTATCTTTAGGCTATCTGCTCAAAAGGGCTCATCTTGTTCGAGTTGTTTGGCAAAAGCGGTTAACCTGGCTTGTCATGTATTTAGCTCTGCCCGCTGTTTTACTCAGTAAGCTAACTACCACAGAGTTCAGCGATTTGTTTGATGTGCCTTTTTTGCTAGGCTATCTGCTGTCGCTTTCTGTCATGCTGATTGTGTGTTACTTCGTGGCGTTCAAATTGTTAGTCACACAGAGAAAACAGGCTCTTATCTTTGGCTTAGGGAGTGTTTATGGCAACATTGGATTTTTAGCCATTCCAGTTTTAACGGCAGCGCTAGGCGACTGGATATCCGTGCCCCTGGCACTGATTTTAACCCTTGATTTACTCGTGCTTCTGCCTGTTAGTGCATTCTTGCTGCAATGCCTAGGCCAAGACCTAAACACTTCTCAATCAGCTTTTCAGGCCTTTAGAAAGTCAATATTAAACCCCCTAGTGTTGTCCATCCTAATCGGTGTAATGGTGTCGTTATTGAAATTAGAGCTCCCAGCCTTCTTGTATCAATGGCTAGAACATTTAGGAGCATTTGCCGGGCCTGGTGCCATGTTTTTGGTGGGAGTTGCATTGTCAGGGCAATCTTTAGGGGGGCGTATTAGGGTGCCTTTGATGATCTCAACTTTTAAACTGTTGATTTTTCCTTGTGTGGTCTACGGGATCATGGCAGCCGTTGGAGTGACTGCAGCCTGGCAAGTGGCAGCCACGCTAGGAGCAGCGATGCCTTGCGCTGCTGTGCTAGGGGTGATTGCAGAAGAGCATAATTCACTTGCCGTTGAAGCCTCTTCAGCGGTATTACTGACAAGTTGTGCATCACTAGTGTTGGTGCCACTGGCGATACATTTAACTCTATAAGGTCAAGAAGGTTTAAATATTATTAAGGCCGTATTTTTGCAAAAGCGCTATGAGCATGTTGCCGCTTTTTTCTCTATGACTATGGTGGATTTGACGAGCTTGTTCGGCTTCGCGGTTTTCAATTGCAACGACAAGGTCTAAATGATCTTGGTTAGAAGAGGTGGGCTTAGGACGAATTTTCAACGTAATCATGCGAACACGGTGGGATTGCTCAATAAAATTGCCCACTAACGTGTTAAGGCGAGAATTACCAGAAAAGTCGACTAAATAGCGGTGGAATTTTTCGTCTGATTCGGCCCATTGAATCAAATCATCTTGCTCTAACGCGAGATCCATTTCGTGAACAGCCTCTCTCATTAAAGACAGTTGCTCTTCAGACAGCCCTTTTTTGGCACATAAAGCGGCTGCGGTTGATTCAATACAGGTTAATACCTCGTAGATTTCTTGCATATCGTCAACGGATATGGATTTGATCCGCATACCATGACGGGGCTTTAACTCAATCAAGCCTTCGTTGGCAATACGTAGCATAGCCTCGCGGGTGGGAGTACGACTCATTTGTAATAGCTCAGAAACCTCGGCTTCGATCATTTGCTGACCTGCGTGAAGTTCGTTATCAAGAATTTTGGCTTTCAGTAAACGATAGGCTTTATCTGAAAGAGACTCTTTTGTTTTGGGCTTAGCTTTGGTCATTAATGTACTCCAACCACACTCTGTCTTACGTTATGTTTAGTTTTGTTTGCTGCTCTGCCGAGTGGTATATGGCTTCTTCTATCTTTAAATTCTCAAGATAATCTTGCGCGAGATTGTGCAGTTCTGAGTTATAAAGAAAGTGGTCGGCTACATGCCTCTGAAGGCGGTATACGCAGTCCCCACCAAAATTATCAGTGGTGAAGGAATAAGGGTGGAGTGTCCAACTACTGTCACCTTTTTTTCTCAGGTATATTTTGCCACTTCCTTCCAGTTTTAAGCAAGCATCGCTACCTTCGATAAGCATTTCTCCCATAGTAACGCGCATATTCTGCGCCGCATGGTCTACCAGGCGATTACCATCAAAGATTGCTTTTACTTGTTGGTCAAAGTTGAAAATGACTAAACCAGAATCTTCCCCTTTAATAACCGGATTACGTTTAACCAAATCAGCGTATACGTCTTTGACATCGCCAAGTAAATAACGAAAAACATCCACCCAGTGAATTCCTGTTTCATGAATTAGAAAACGCTCCATTTGTTGGAAGTAGGGCTGCCTGGCTAGATAAGCATCATGGCCTTGCCCGTCCCCTGGGCGCAGTCTAAAACTGGCTTGATAGAGTCTTCCCAACGTTTGCTCCGCCAATATGTTTTTGATTTCTTGATACCAAGGCTGAAAGCGAAAGTTTTCGTGGATGATCACTTTGGCGTCACTTTGAACAATCTCTTCAGTCAATACCTTGGCTTCGTTGAAAGAAGGTGTGAAAGGTTTTTGACAAATACAAGGTAGGTTTCTTTGCAAGCAGGCTTGAACAAAGTCTTTGTGGGTCTCAGGTGGCGTGATGATGTCCACAAGGTCGGGCTTCATCTCATCAAGCATGCGCTCAAAGTCCGTATAGATGTGCTCAATGGCGTATTTTATTGCTGTCTGTTGGGCAGCCTCGCTATTGGATCTATTGTACAGGGCAATGATATCTACCTCTGCAATGCGTTGCCATCCATCGTAATGGAACTGGCTAAAATAGCCAGTTCCGACAGTAGCAACGCGAAGCTTTCGATTCTCCACAGTTACTCTCCGCTGTTTACTTTAAATGTTTGATAATGGCATCTGTGATGGCTTTTGTGCCAGCATTTCCACCCAATTCGTAAGGAACGAGGTCGCCATTTTCAAAAGCTTTGTCTACTGAGTTACGAATAAGTTCGGCGGCTTGCGAACAGGCTTCAATCCCGTGTTCTTGATCTAGCCAATCCAACATCATGGCTGCTGATAAAAACATGGCTGTAGGGTTCGCTTTGCCTTCTCCGACAATGTCTGGAGCGCTACCATGACAAGGCTGAAATACCGCATGATGATCCCCTATATCAGCAGAAGGGGCCATGCCCATACCGCCCATTAGTGCAGCGCCTAAGTCAGATAAGATGTCCCCGAACATATTTTCGGTTACTAGGACGTCGAATGCCCAAGGATGGCGTACTAAGTTAAGTGCCATGGCATCCACATAACTATGGTCAGCAATAATTCCTGGATTTTTTTGCGCTTGTTCGTCAAATACTTTGCGAAAGAAAGCCAAAGACTGGAAGACATTCGCTTTATCAACACAGGTTACGCGACCTTCACTGCCATGCTGTTTACGATGGCTGGCAAGTTTAAAAGCAAAGTTGAATAAGCGTTCGCTTACGCCACGGGTGATGACCATGGTGTCTTTAGCTATTTCATCATTTTCAACCGTTCCTTTACCGTGTGAAGCAAATAATCCTTCCGTTGACTCTCGAATCAATACAAGGTCGATATCTTTGGCTTTTTCACTGGCTAATGGAAGCTGTAGGCCAGGTACCAGTCGCACTGGACGAACTCCTGCATATAAGCCAAGTTGCATGCGTAAGTCGATCTGTGGCGAAACCTCTGTACCGTCTGGGTAGCGTACGGAGGGCAATCCCATGCAAGATAATAAGATGGCATCGGCATCTTTAGCTTGTTGCTGTGAAGATTCAGGGAAAGACTCGCCTGTATCTCTATAAAGGGCTGCACCAGCAGGTAAATCAGAGTACTTTAACTCAATGCCACCTACTTTTTCGCAAGCAAGGTTTAATACTTCTAGACAAGGTGGGGTAATTTCAGGGCCTATGCCATCACCAGAAAAGACAGCAATGTTAAAGGTTTTTTTCATTATTTTTCTCCAATTGAGTAGCTGGGCGAACAGGCCCTTTGAAATGCCAGTGACTCGGTGCGAGCCCTTGAACAGGTTGTGATAGCGTGGCGATGGCATCGCCAAGTAAACAGCCAAGATAAAGTTGGCAGCGATCCTTGCCGCCAAAAGCGAGGCTAGAAATATTTTGAAGAAGCTCACTCTTCATTTGGTCTAAATGAGGGCGACCTAGTGCATGTTGTTGGTAAGCTTGTTCTACCCAGGCAAGGTGGTCAGGATTAGCGTCAATCAACATGCTTGATTGTGTTTCACCTGACTTGCTGACGTGTAAAACCTGGTTGCTGATAATGCTAGTGATCCAAAAGTCCTCATTTTGATCAAGAGCAAGCCCATCAGGATAAACCCCTTCACCAAATCGGGTTATGACTATTTTGTCAACCAGTTCACCTTCTTGGGTAATGGTGTAACGGCTTAATTGGCGAGCAAAGGTTTCATTAACATACAAATATTGTCCATCGGGTGACGCAATGCATTCGTTTGTATAGCCCAGATTGTCGGCCACCACTCGGGCCTGCTTGCCGTTCCAAAGTAAAATAAAACCGTCATTAACATCAGAGCGATAAGCATCTGCTCTTGGCACTTTTCGAGTGCTTACGGTAACCCAAATGCGGCCCTGAAAGTCTAGGTGTACGTAGTTTGTGGGTGGTAAGGGCTCTCCATCTATCTCAGTTATAAAGGGGGAAAGCGTGCCATCGGCCTGCAAGCGGAAAACGCCCCCTTCTTTGTCACCAAGGTGAGCAATAAGGAAATCGCCATTTTCTAATAAACAGATACCGTTAGGCTTTAATGGGAAATCAGCGCCATTAGCTAAGATAGACCAATGCTCTCCTGATGGTTCGATTATGCTAACGCCACCGTCCCAGTTAGAAGTGAATACCCTTTGAGAAGAGTTAGTGAGTACGCATTCTGGACGTTTAAAATTCTGGCCAAGAAAGCGAATTTGATCTAGAGAGTACATTCTCGAAACCTCTTTTTTATTTTTAGTTTTGATTAGAAGTTGAACTAACAATAACGAGTTTGAAAAAATATTGCAAAATAAATTTATTAATGTATAAATTAAATTATTCCTATTTTGCTACTTTAAGGTAGGATGTCTCAAGATAGATAAAAATAAGAAATCACGGGAGAAGAAAATGAAAAAATTAATAGCGACAATCGCTACTGGTGTTCTGGCTTCAACCCTAGCTACCTCAGTGCTAGCTGCAGATCGATACCCTGAACGAGATATTACCAATGTAGTGGTATGGTCTGCTGGCGGTGGTACGGATGTTGTAAACCGAATGATTTCCGCTGAAATGGCGAAAGCATTAGACGTCAACATTAATGTGACAAACCGCCCAGGTGGTGTCGCAGGCTCATTAGGTATGAGCTATGTACATAAAAAAAGAGCAGATGGTTACACGCTAGTTGGCTTGTCTGAGTCTGTCGTCGGCTCAGCGGTGCAAGGTGGTTGGAACCAGAAAATGGATGTTTGGTATCCTTTCATTGTTGGTGGCTCACCTGATTTAATTTCTGTGTCGGCTGATTCCAAGTATGACAATCTTGATGACCTTATTAAGGATGTCAGGGCAAATCCTCGTTCGGTCAAAGCCAGTGCTGGTGGTGCGGGTTCTATTCACCATTTAAACTTACTGGCCCTTATGAATGGTACAGGAGCAGAGTTTAACTTCATTCCTTATCCAGGTTCGGCGCCAGCGCAAACAGCGGCAATGACGGGGGAAGTAGAACTGGTTATTACCTCTTTGGCTGAGCAACAGCAGCTTATTAAAGGTGGTAAGCTGAAACCGTTGGCTATGCTGGTCGCTAACGATCAACATCTAGACGGTTACGGCAATATCCCTTCTGCGTTTACTAATTACCCTGAATTAAAACAATACCTTCCTATCATGCAAGCGATTGGTTTAGCTGTTAAGCAAGATGCTCCTGATAACGTTAAAGCAAAATTAACTTCTGCTTTCCAAACGGCAATGGCAAGCCCTGCTATTCATAAATGGGCAGAAGATAATTTCTACGTATTATCGGGTTTATCTGGAGAGGAAGCGAGTAAGGAGTTTGCCTTCTTAGAGTCTCTATTTGCATGGACCTTGAAAGACCTAGGCGCGGCAAAAGTATCCCCTGAAAGCCTAGGGATCCCTAAAGTTTCTGAACTAAATTAGTAATCAAAATGCCACCAAACTGGTTGTGTGTTTAGTGATTTACTTTGCTAATTACCTTCACTTAGGTACTTCCCCTTGCTGCGCTAAGCAAGGGGGAGTCTTGATTAGTAAGTATTGCCTGATTGAGCGTGTAAGCAGTTTGGTGCCTTTTTATATTCTTCTGTTGTTTTCATTGAGGTGCTTACATGCAGCCAGAACAATTAATGGCTCTACGTCGAGCGGATTTTAAAACAGCCATCATCCTGATGCTGATTTCTGCATTTGTGTTATTTGAAAGCTTAAGCTTTCCTTTAACAGAAAGTTACGCTGGCGTTCAAAACGTTTGGTATGTTTCTCCCGCGTTATTTCCAATTATCATTTCATTACTCCTTTTCCTATGTGCATTAGTGTTATTGGTTAAAAGCTTCCTGCATATTAAAAAGCATGTGAACACGGCTACAGCCATTGAAAGTCGTTCTAGCTGGTGGCGCTTTTTTGTTTTGGTGAGTCTTATTGCGGGCCAGGTATTTGGCTTTGTGCCCATGGTGGACTTTGCTCTATCTGCCTTTATTTTTCTGTTTGTTTTTATTTTTGCTTTTTACTCGGATGAAGTGCAGTTTCAAAAAAGAGTTTTCTATATCTGGACCAGCGTTTGCCTATTATTGGCTTTATTGAACTTCACCACCACGCTTGAAGAAACGAGCCGTATCTACCTAGATTGGGCAACGTTAGCTTTTATTCTAAGCTTGTTAATCATTTTTAGAAGCTGGGCCTTGCAGCAAAACAAAATGAAGGTATGGCGTATTAGTTGGAAAACAGCGCTCATTGTTACCCTTGTGGTGTGTCCTATCTTCCGTTTAGGGATGCTGGTTCCCTTGCCGACCGAAGGTTTACTGATTGAGCCTATGGTGGATGTGAAATATCTGCTACGCGATTTATGGAGGGGAGCTTAATGGATATTTTAAACTCGTTTTCTGTATTTGGCGGCACTATTGTTGGACTGTTTGCTAGCCCTACAAATTTGCTTATTTTATTAGGTGCTTCTTTTTGCGGCATTATCTTTGGTGCTCTGCCTGGATTGACGGCAACATTAGGCGTTGCATTGTTAACAACACTTACCTACGGCATGGATGTTAACACGGCATTAGTTGCTTTATTGGGCCTGTATGTCGGAGCTATCTACGGAGGTTCTTACCCTTCGATATTAATCAATATTCCTGGCACGGCAGCAGCAGCGGCAACGGCTTTAGATGGTTATCCATTAGCGGTACGAGGCGAAGGGGGAAGGGCATTAGGGCTGACTACTACAGCTTCTTTCATTGGTACGCTACTTGGCATTCTTGTGTTAGTTGTAGCGGCTCCACTCATTGCCAACATGGCATTGGAGTTTACCTCATTTGAGTTTTTTCTACTGGCGTTGTTTGGAATTTTAATCAGTGGCACATTAACTAGCCCAGATATGGTTATAAAAGGCTGGATAGCGGGTCTGATCGGACTTTTGTTGTCTACGATTGGTCGAGATCCACTACAGTTTTATCCGCGGTTCACCTTTGATTCCCCCAACCTAGATTTAGGGTTAGAAGTGGTGCCTGTGTTGATTGGGGCATTTGGCATTCCGCAAGTCATCAAAGCGCTGCGGAATAAAGAAACCCTAGGAAAAATGAAGCAGTTCGGAAGGATCTTGCCGGAGTGGAAAACCTTATTTAAAAATCGTTTTAACATCGCCCGTTCATCTATGATCGGCATCAGTATTGGTGCAGTCCCTGGTATTGGTGAGGACATTGCAGGCTGGGTGTCCTATGGAGCAGCAAAAAACACTTCTAAACACCCTGAAACCTTTGGCCAAGGGGAGCCCAAAGGCATTATCGCCTCTGAAACGGCCAATAATGCTTGTATTGGTGGAGCGCTTATTCCTTTATTAACTCTTGGGGTTCCAGGCAGCCCACCGGCGGCCATGTTGCTTGGGGCGCTTATGTTACATGGTATTACGCCCGGACCAATGATTGTTATTGAAAAGCCGGATTTCCTTATTGAGGTAACCGCGATTCTGGTGCTTTGCTCTGTCGCTATGTGGATCAATGGCATGTTCCTCGCCAAACAGGTTGTGAAGGTGCTTCAAGTGCCGTCTTCAATCTTTTTACCTGTGGTAACGCTAATGTGTATCTTGGGTTCTTATGCACTTGGCCTAAATATTTTTAACTTATACCTCATGGTGATTGTTGGGATTGCCGCCTACTTTTTGGATGAAATGAAATACCCCATTTCACCTTTAGTGATAGGGGTCATTCTGGGTTCAATGGCGGATGAAAATTTACGCAGAGCATTAATGGTATCGGAAGGCAGTTTAATGCCTTTTATCGAGCGTCCAGTGTCGCTATTACTGATTTCAATCATTGTGCTGATCGTTTTCATTAAAACCCCCATATATACCGGGCTTAAAACTAAATTAAAAAGCATGCTGGCTAGATAGCCAGCTTGAGGAGTAGGCATGTTTGTTGTAACCGTAACCTTTAAAGTGGCTAAAGCCGATGCCGCAGAATTTGAAACCCTAATGTTAAAGCAAGCGCAAGACTCATTGGAGATAGAGCCAGAATGCGATGTTTTTGAAGTCAGCAAAAGCGAGCTAGTTGACTCTACGGTGGTGTTTTTTCTGTATGAAGTTTACCACAGCGCAGAAAGCTTTAATCAGCATTTGGATTCAGAGCATTTTGTCAGTTTCAGTGAAAATGTACAGAACATGGTGCTGGATAAAACCGTTCATTCATGGCATCGCCTTAATTAACATTAAGTACAGGAACAACTATGAGTCTTTTATTAGGTTGCATTGCAGATGACTTTACTGGTGCGACAGATCTAGCCAGCTTCTTAGTGAACTCAGGCATGAGAACGCTGCAATTGATTGGTGTACCTGAGCATACTGTCGAACTGGCTGAATATGATGCGGTCGTTATCGCTCTGAAAACACGGACTTTACCAGCTGAGCAAGCAGTAAAGGAATCGTTAGAGGCACTTGAGTGGTTGATAGCGCAGGAATGTAGTCAGTACTACTTTAAATATTGTTCTACTTTTGATTCCACCAAGCAAGGCAATATTGGACCTGTAACGGATGCTCTAATGGCACGCCTTGAGGTGAAAACAACCATTTTATGCCCTGCTTTGCCCGTTAATGGCCGAACTGTCTATCAAGGGCATTTGTTCGTTCATGAGCAACTATTAAGTGACAGTGGTATGCGCGACCATCCTCTTACTCCTATGACAGACGCCAACTTATTAAGGTTAATGAAGCAGCAAGCAGAAGGAGAAGTGGGTTTAATCAACCTGCATACGGTGCGCCAAGGTGCGGACAAAGTAAGTAATGCGATTAATGACTTAGCCGGGCAATATCGTTATTTAGTGATGGATGCTATTACCCATGAGGATCTAGACATAATAGGTCAAGCGTCTAACAGTCTGAAGCTCATTACTGGCGGTTCGGGGTTAGCACCAGGTCTTGCTTCCAGCTTTAAACAGCATGGGTTATTGGCTTCCCATAAAAACTCGACCCAATTAGATTCCCTCGCAGGTTGCGCTGTGGTTTTATCTGGAAGTTGCTCGCTAATGACTCAACAGCAAGTTGCACATTTTCGACCATTATTTCCATCGTTCAAGATTGACCCAATGGCGATTGCTCAAGAAACACAAACTGTTGAGGGATGTCTGCAGTGGTTTGAAGAGCATAAGCATGGTCCAGCTGTCATGTTTTATGCGACCGATAGTGCTGACAAGATTAAACAAGTTCAGCAAAAACTGGGTGTAGATACTGCAGGGGAACTGGTTGAGCGCTTTATGGCGACATTGGTTGATGAGCTTAATAGACGTAAAGTAAATAAGCTTATTGTGGCTGGCGGGGAAACTTCAGGAGCGGTGATCAAAGCCCTCAATCCGACACAATTGAAGGTTGGTCAAACCATTGCACCAGGTGTCCCTTTAGCTCAAGTGTTAGGTGAAGAGCCAAAATTGGTAACTTTAAAATCCGGAAATTTTGGTCAAGCGGATTTTTTCAGTAAGGCACTAAAAGCTATGTCATAAGTAAAAACGAAGGAATAAATGTTGCTGTTATTTTATTCCTTCGTTTTTTTAGTTGAGCTTTACCAGTAGCAATTCGGTTGTATTTGAAGAGAGTGCTAGGGCTTAAATTGTTGGTATTAAGCGATGGAAAGAAGCGAAATATTATTTTAGATGAGTGAAATAGAGCTCTTAGAAAGTAACCAAATGAGTGCGTTCAAGAGTTCATTGCACCAATATGTTTCCTTGATGGTTCGAAGTCTGAGCGTAAAGGCGATTGTTAAGCCAATTTTTTAAAGAGGGTGCTAATTATTTAAGGATTAAAGCTTTACTCAAGCGAAAAACTTTTGCATGCTTAAAATAAGTTTGACCAATTGGCCAAGTTTTTGCATTTTCAACGGCATAAGCTTTGAGGAGAGTGCTTTGAAATTTCTATTAAATGATACCCTGGTTGAAGAAAATCAATTACCTTGCGACTTATCAGCCTTGCGTTACTTGCGCGAGTACCAACATTTAACTGGCACGAAAGAAGGTTGCGGCTCAGGAGATTGTGGTGCCTGTACTCTATTGGTTGGCAAGCTCCAGAATGGAACAGTGCAATATAAAAGCATTAACTCCTGTATTACTCCAATCCAATCACTTGATGCCTGTCATCTGGTTTCTATTGAATACCTACACACCTTAAGTGACACTTTGCACCCTGCTCAACAAAGTATGGTGAACTGTCACGGCTCTCAATGCGGGTTTTGTACACCGGGAATTGTCTTATCTCTTGCCGCACTTTACCAAGAGAGTGCCTTAAATGAAGACCATGTTCTTAAGCGTGAACAAGTATGTGATGCAATTTCGGGTAACTTATGCCGCTGTACGGGCTATCGTCCTATTATTGAAGCGGGTCTACAAATGCCAGAATTAGGCTATGACGCTTCGTTAATGCCAAAGGCTGAATTAGTTGAGCAGATATCGGCATATCAACAATTGGGCTCGATTTTACCAGAAAGCTACCGCTTACCGACAAGCTTGGAGCAATTAAAGAAAGATATGCAGGACAGTCCTAACGCGCATTTAATTGCAGGCGGTACGGATCTGATGCTGGCTAATACTCAAGCCTATCATGATTTCTCGGCTTTTATTGATGTTAGCCAAGTCAAAGAGATGAACCAAATTAGCCTACAGGCAGATCACGTAGTTATTGGGGCCGCAGTGACCTACGCGCAACTAGAAGCCTTCACAAAACCTCAATATCCTCAGATTTTTAACTTATTAGAGCGTATAGCCTCTCGTCAAATCCGTAATCGCGGCACGATTGGAGGCAATGTTGCCAATGCTTCGCCAATTGCAGACTTACCACCCTTGTTATTGGCTCTAGATGCTCAAATGACGTTGCTAAAAGCGGATGGTAGCGAACGCAAACTTACCATTGACGACTTTTATTTGGGTTATAAACAGACTCAGTTGCAACCTGATGAAGCGATTGTTTCATTTCAGATTCCGAGTGCTAATTTTCACGACTTCCAACGTTACTACAAAATCTCTAAACGCATGGAAGATGATATATCCAGTGTTTTACTGGCTTGCCGAATACAGGTAGAGAACGAGATTGTGACGGAAATACGCATTGCATTTGGCGGCATGGCTGCCACGCCAATTCGTGCCATAGAGGCGGAACAACAACTATTGGGCAAAAACATCAATGATGAACAAGCTTTAGCCAAGGTGCTCGATAGCTTAAGGCAACATTTAACGCCTCTGAGTGACATGCGTTCTTCTGCTCAGTATCGCATCGACATGGCCTGCAACTTGATGCAAAAAGCATGGTTAGAAGCAAATGGCGAGGCTGTAATCAGTTTTAGTGGTCACGGTGTTAGAGCAGAGGACGGTTTTTCCCAACTGACTTCACAGGGGAGTAATCATGCGTAAACTACCAACAAACTTTACTAGTACCAAGGCAAAGGATGCCGTGGTCATTCATGAATCTGCTATTAAGCATGTCACAGGTCAAGCGCAATACATAGATGACATGCCTGAGTGGCCAAATCAATTGCATGTAGCAACGGGCCTTTCGCCCCATGCTCATGCAGACATTGTTGCTATTAATTTAGACAAGGTACGTGCCTATCCTGGCGTTGTTGATGTGATTCTTGAAGAAGATATCCCAGGAGAAGTGGACGTCTCCCCAGTATTTAGTGGGGACCTGCTGCTGACCAGCCAGTTTGTACAATATGTGGGGCAGCCTATTTTTGCGGTCGCAGCAACGAGCCTAAGAGCGGCCAAACAAGCAGTGGCTTTGGCAGAAATAGAATATAAAGCGCGTCCTAGTATCCTCACACCACAGCAGTCACTCGCTGAACAAGCGTTTGTTTTGCCGACTCATACGATTCAAACAGGAGATGTGGCACAAGCATTAGACAATGCACCTCATACACTTTCTTCTGAACTATATATCAAAGGGCAAGAGCACTTTTACTTAGAAGGGCAAATCAGTGTTGCTCTCCCCCAAGAGGACGGAGGGGTGATGGTGTACGCTTCCTCACAACATCCGGCAGAAGTACAAAAATTGGTAGCCAAGGTATTGGCCGTTCCAGTTGCCCAGGTTTTGGTTGAAACTCGCCGTATGGGAGGTGGCTTTGGCGGTAAGGAATCTCAAGCTGCGGTTTTAAGCTGTTTGGCTGCGGTATTTGCCGCCCGTAATAACAGGCCGGTGAAATACCGTATGCCAAGACAGGATGATATGGTGCAAACAGGTAAACGTCATGATTTTTGGCAAAGCTATCAAGTAGGCTTCTCTGAACAAGGGGAGTTGCTAGCGGCTCAATACGATTTGGTGGGTAAGTGCGGTTGTACCGCAGACCTGTCCGACGGCGTTGTGGATAGAGCCATGTTTCACGCAGATAACGCTTACTACCTTCCTAATGCTCGAATCAGTGGTTTTAGAGGGAAAAACCATACCGTTTCCAACACGGCATTTCGTGGCTTTGGCGGGCCACAGGGAGTGCTCTTAGCCGAAAATGTAATGGAAGAGATCGCCCGTAAAGTGGGTAAGGACCCATTAGATATTCGTAAGCTCAATTGTTATCAGTCCCAAAAAGATATGACACCTTATGGGCAGAAAGTTGAAGAAAACATTTTACTGCCTTTAATTGAAGAATTAGAAAGCACCTCTGAGTATCGGGCTCGTCGTAAAGCCATTACAGAGTTTAATCGTACGCATCGACAAGTGAAAAAAGGCATCGCGTTAACACCCGTTAAGTTTGGTATTTCATTTACCTCTAAGCATTTGAATCAGGGGGGAGCTTTGTTGCATGTTTACACAGATGGCAGTGTACACATTAATCACGGCGGTACAGAAATGGGGCAAGGTCTTAATACTAAGGTGGCGCAAATTGTTGCGAAAGCGTTGGGAATCAGCTTGCCAAGAGTCAATGTAAGCGCAACGCGAACTGATAAAGTGCCAAATGCTTCACCTACAGCAGCATCTGCTGGAACGGACTTAAATGGTATGGCTGCCCTAGATGCAGCGTTAACCATTAAGGCGCGTTTGAAAGAGTTTGCTCAACAAGAATATGGAATTAATGAAGAAGCATTTGCTATTCAAGATGATCAAGTTCAGGTAGGCGAGTTGAACTTTAGTTTTCCAGAATTTATCAAGCTAGCTTACTTTAATCGTGTGTCCTTATCGGCTACGGGGTTTTATAAAACTCCAAAAATTGGCTACGACCGCAAAGCGGCGAAAGGGCGCCCCTTCCTATATTATGCCAATGGTGCTGCGGTTGCTGAGGTGATTGTGGACACCATGACAGGGGAATATAAGGTCACGCAGGTCGATATTCTGCACGACGTCGGTGACTCCATTAACCCTGAATTAGACATAGGTCAAATTGAGGGGGCTTTTGTGCAAGGCATGGGGTGGCTTACGACGGAAGAATTAAGTTGGGATGACTCAGGCAGAATTACCACAAACAGTCCTGCAAATTACAAGATTCCCACGTCTGCTGATATTCCTGAAAAAATGACGGTGAAATTGTTTGCACAAGCCAATTCAGAAGACACTGTATATCGCTCCAAAGCCGTAGGTGAACCGCCCTTGATGTTGGGTATCTCAGTGTGGTGCGCACTGAAAGATGCTTGTAGTGCCGTATGTGATTATGCTTTTTCGCCCGCTCTAGCGGCGCCAGCGACCCCTGAAGCTGTGTATTACAGTATGCAGCAAGCTAAAGGAGGCAAGTAATATTATGATGTCCTCTTTGAACTGGATTACAGCCTTAGGGCAGGTAGAGCAATCTGGTCAGGCATGGGTGATGGCGACCGTGTTAGGAACACAAGGTTCTGCGCCTCGCGAATCGGCCAGTAAAATGCTCATTACCGCACAACACACTTACGACACCATAGGTGGTGGTCAGCTAGAGTATTTGGTCTGCCAAAAAGCACGTGCTTTATTAGCGCATGAGACACCTGCCAGTCACCAAATAGAGCGTTTCCCTCTGGCGGCGAAAACACAGCAGTGTTGTGGAGGGGCAGTGAGTGTGTTGCTAGAATACTTTGCGCCTCCGGCAATGCGTATTAGTGTGTTCGGAATGGGCCACGTAGCTAGCACACTGGTTAACGTGTTGGGGAATATGCCGGCAAAAATCAGTTGGGTAGATCAACGTAATAACCTTGCTCAACAGCATCAGAATGCAGAGTTACCCAATAATCTTGAGCTATATATTTATGATGATATGGAGCAGCATGTGGCCCAGTTAGAAGCCGGAGAGGTGGCTTTAATCATGACCCATGATCATGCTTTAGATTATCGTTTAGTAGAGGCGCTGCTGGACCGTAAAGATTGTCGTTTTATCGGTTTGATTGGTTCGCAAACCAAGGCTATGCGTTTTAAAAAACGTTTAAAAAGTGCCTCCTTTAGTGAAACAGAAATTGCCAGTGTACATTGCCCTGTTGGTTTAGCGGATGTCTCTGGTAAACAGCCTTTTGAGATTGCTATTTCTATCGCTGCGCAACTGGTGCAATTGAATCAGACCAGCAATGAGTCGCGCAAAAAGCGCACTGGGCTAAGTTGGCAAGAAATCCAACACGCTTTACTTGATGTGACAGGCTAAATAGCATGAAAAACCGCCTTTATTAGCAAAGGCGGTTTATTCGTTTAGCTATGCATAGAATTTCTCACATTAACCGTTTTGAGCGCGAGCTTCTTCTGGTGTCAGTGTTTTTAGCTCAGGCCAGTTTGAAAAGGCTGTTTCTAGGTTGCCAGGAACATCTCGCAACCAAGCCTTTTGAACATCATGGTTCAGGTTTAAGTAAAGCTTACCTTCTTCGATTTTCCACGCTGTTGGGTCAGTGTCGAACTTTTGATTCATCGCAACGCCCATAGCGCAGTAGCCGCCAAATTGAGGGGCATATTTCGCTTTGTCAGCGTTAAATAGATCTCTGTGCTCTGCAGAAACAAACTGATAAATGGCATTTTTATAAGTCGAGGTATATTCAGGGCTACCTAATACGGGCTTCTCCATAGTGAAATAAGCGACCGTGTCATAGCCTTTGATTGCAAGATCGTTCGCATCCGCATTGGCATCGATATCAGCAGCAAAGCTTGCGGCACTGGCAAACAATGCAGCAACAGTAACGGTTTTTTTAATTGCAGTAGTTAAAGGCATAGTAATATCCTCATTATGTTTATATTGGGTAAGTCAGTCACTTACACGAATAAGCGGACTTCCTTAGTGAGTGATTACAGTGTATGTTGACAATGCAATTGAAATGCACCCAAGCGTCTTTAAAATGAAACCATTCGTCCAAAAGTAGTTAGAATGACAGCCAATTCCCTCAAAAACCTCCTTGACCATTTTACGATTAATTGTGATGTCTTCTTCAGTGGCCAGTTTTGCGGTGGCAAAGCCCTGGGTAATGATATGGCGGAAGGAAGTGGCCATTTACATTATTTACGATCTGGCCGTTTAACCATTCGAAGTCAATCGGGACAAAAAGTGACGTTTGACCAACCTACTATCATCTTGTTGCCCGTTTCAACCAGCCATCAGGTTATTACGGAAGAAACTGAGCAAGCTGAATTAGTGTGTGCTGAAGTGCACTTTATGGGGCGCGAACATAGGCACATGTTAAACAACTTGCCTAAATTGTTATTTTTACCCCTAAACAGTAGTGCGATGACCGCGACGGTAGAGTGGTTGTTTGACGAAATATATTCAGACGCGTTAGGCAAAAAGGCATTAGTAGGTAAGCTTTGCGATGTACTTTTAATTCAAATGTTAAGAGACTTAACAGAGCAAGGCGTTGTTATTCAAGGCATGCTAGCGGGCCTTACCCATCCGACATTGGGGCCTGTATTAGCGCAGTTGCAAGAATCACCTGAAGAAGCGTGGACGTTAGACATGATGGCGCAACAGGCAAATATGTCGCGCTCAAAATTCGCCCAGTTGTTCCGCGCTACGCTGGGTCAGACCCCCAATGATTTTTTAACCGACTTAAGGCTATCCTTGGCGCAGCAGCTACTAAAACAAAATACTCCGGTTAGCCTAGTGGCGAATCAAGTTGGGTATGAGCATGGTTCAGTACTTTCTCGGGTATTTAGAAAAAAAACCGGTTTATCTCCAAAAGAGTGGCTGCAAAAGTTTAACGATCCATCTTGAAGCAAATTTTTGTATTTAAAAATTGAATGAAACCTAGCGAAAATCCCCGTTATTTTCAGTTCAAGTTTCTTGTTAAGCTGTTGTGACTTGATTGGGGCTTAGGTTATTTGTTCACTTGGCCCTGTAGCAGATATGTTTCGAGGTGAGACTATGAGCCATGCCATCTTACGCCGCAAGCCGTTAGGTTTGTTTTGGCCAACCCAGGACCCTTTTCTATTTTGTGCTTTCCATAACGACCATTACCCTAAAGGCAACGTCGAATTAGGTCCTGCGGCCCCTCTTAATGGCCGCTCTATAGGGAACGATTTTGAGCCAGTCGATGGCTGGCGTATGTATCACGGTGAGACGATCCCAGGCTTTCCTGCGCACCCACATAGGGGATTTGAAACGGTCACAGTAGTGAATAAAGGTTTTGTTGATCATGCGGACTCAATGGGGGCATCGGGTCGTTATGGGGAAGGAGATACTCAATGGATGACAGCAGGTAAAGGGGTACAACACTCTGAAATGTTTCCGCTCCTGAATCAAGACCGTTCTAACCCCATTGAATTGTTTCAAATTTGGTTGAATTTACCAGGGAAAAATAAAATGGTTCCGCCACATTTTACTATGTTGTGGAATGAGGAAACGCCTATTATCACTCAAGCCGATGAGAATGGGATAGAGTGTCGAGTTAAATTAATTGCTGGGGCGCTAAGGGGGATACAAGCGCCTCCTTGTGCACCAAATTCTTGGGCCGCTAATGCAGAAAATGAAGTGGCTATTTGGATCATTGATATACCTGAAAAAGCCTGTTGGAATTTGCCCGCTGCCAGTAAAGGTCTGAGCCGTAGTCTGTATTTTTTTGAAGGTACAACAGGCAAATTAGACGATGCAGACATTAGTGTGAACGAGGCGCTTGATTTACACAGTGAACTTGCTTGCAGCATACAAAATACAGGCAAGGCAGCACGTTTTTTACTCTTGCAGGGGAAGCCGATTGCAGAGCCTGTTGCTCAGCAAGGGCCTTTTGTTATGAATACTAAGCAAGAGTTACAGCAAACCTTTGCTGATTTTCAGAGAACCCAGTTTGGAGGATGGCCTTGGCCTAGACGAGATCAAGTGCACGCTCCGCAACAAGGGAGATTTGCAACAGGAGAAACATAACCCCACAATTTATTGCTATGGCTCTAGCCTTAGATAGAGTAAATTATCTAAGAAGAGGTTGAAGGCTTCATAGCTTTAGGTAGCGAGAACCAAAAAAACTCGCATTTTTCTAAGGCTTAAATAAACGTTTATAAGGATGTGAAAATGAATATTTTAGCGTTTGGCGCCAGTTCCAGTCGTCACTCAATTAATAAAGTGTTAGCAACCTATGCTGCGAATCAAGTGGCCGATGCGACAGTAACAATACTTGATCTTAATTATTATGATATGCCTATTTATAACCAAGATAGGGAGGTTGAGTTCGGTATTCCAGATCTAGTACAAGGTTTCTTGTCTGAAATCGCGAAAGCCGATGTGATTATTATCTCTTTTGCGGAACATAATGGTAGCTATACAGCGGCTTATAAAAATGTTTTTGACTGGGCCTCAAGAGTGTCGCAAAAAGTTTTTGCAGGTAAAAAAATGGTGTTATTAGCGACTTCACCAGGGCCAGGCGGTGCGCAAAATGTTCTGGCGCAGGCCTCAGCAAGCATGCCCCACTTTGGTGGAGAGGTGGTAGGTTCGTTGAGCGTGCCCAGTTTTCATGACAATGTGCAAGAGGGTGAGTTAAGCAATGAAGCACTTAAAAAGTCATTACAGGAGATCCTCAGTCTAATTTAATCGATTGTTTTTTAGACAAGCGCAAAGCGAAATAATCGATAATTGACTGGGTATGTTTCAGATTCCTATATGGAATCTGAAACATGCCTTATATTCCTTTTACAAATATTTAGGAACGCATCACAATGGCCCCTTAATTGCCAGCAGGATGTGTTTTATGTGGATTTTAATCACTCTTTTTGCCGCTGCATGCCAGTCAATTCGAACTGCCCACCAAAATACACTGGCTCGAAATGCGGGTTTCTTACATGCCACCATGTCTAGGTCACTTTTTGGCTTGCCATTAGTTACTTTCTATTTGCTCTTATGTTGGTGGATGTTTGGCTGGGTGGCAGCGCCAGAACCAATGTCTTTTATTATTTTTGCTAGTGTCTGCGCTGTTGCGCAAATTCTTGCAACTTATTTAATGTTGCGGGTCTTTCAGTCGGGTAGTTTCGCTTTGGGAACTTTATTGGCTAAAACAGAGGCGGTTTTGGCTGCGGTGATTGCTATTCCATTGTTGCACCATGCCTTATCTGGGGTGGCTTGGTTAGGGGTTGTTGTGGGGGTGCTAGGGGCATTTGTAATGAGTATAAAATGGCATAATCTGACTCAAATTCATAAGGATCTTTCGCTACTGGCGGGTTTGGGTAGTGGGCTATGTTTTGCTTTTACTTCCGTGTTCGCCGCGCTTGCTAGCCATACTCTAGATGGCTCTATCATCACCAGCGCTGGTGTCACTTTATGGTATGTGTTGATGCTACAAACACTGATTCTATGGGCGATTCATATTCTAAAAGGTGGGCATATCGCAAGCCCAGTTACCCGTTGTTTAAGGTTAAATTGGAAGGTAGGCATATACAGCTCATTGGGCTCAATTGGGTGGTTCACGGGGTTTGCTTTGGTGAACCCAGCACTGGTAAAAACACTTGGTCAGGTAGAAATTTTAGGCACACTGTATTTTTCAAAAGTTCGTTTTGCAGAAAAAGTATCCACTCAGCAATGGCTTGGTGGTGCAATGATTTTGATAAGTGTCATACTGGTAACGGTTACAACATTAGGAGAAGGGCCATGACCATCACGAAAATTAACTATGTGGAGCTACCGGCAAGAGACCTAGCACTCAACAAACGCTTCTTTAGTCTAGTGTTCGGCTGGGGCTTTAAAGACTACGGCCCAGGCTATAGCGCATTTGAAAATGCTGGATTGGATGGCGGCTTCTTTGAAGCGGACTATGCTTCACGTCCACAAACTGGGGCGGCTCTTGTGGTACTGAAAAGCGATGACTTAGAAGGTTTGATGCCGCAAATTGAACAAGCAGGCGGCACTATAGAACAAGATATTTTTGAATTTCCTGGTGGGCGTCGTTTTCACTTTCTTGACCCATGTGGTAATGAATGGGCAGTTTGGAGTGAACTATAGAAAAGTAGTATAAGGGCAGCCTAGTATTGACTAGTGCCCTTATAGATGGGGGTTATTTGTCTTCTAACAAGTCAGCATGTTTGCTGGGCTTAGAATTTCATTGAGTTTTTCAGGACTCAATAGTTTTTCTGCTAGTACCAACTCTTTTACTGTGCAGCGGCTTTGTAGGGCCAAACTCGCTATGCGAGTGGCTTGGTTATAGCCAATATGAGGAACTAAAGCCGTCACTAGGCCAATACTGCTTTCGACCTGTTGTTGACATACCTTTTCGTTGACTGTGATGTCTTGAATACAGCGACTCTCTAACATAATGCAGGCTTTTTCTAACATCTTAAGTGAATTTAGCAGGTTGTATATAATTAAAGGCTCCATTGCGTTTAATTGTAGTTGCCCTGCTTCAGCGGCAAGCGTGATTGCCAGGTCTGACGCAATGATCTGATAGGCTGTTTGGTTAACTGCTTCAGGTATAACTGGATTAACCTTGCCAGGCATGATCGATGAGCCAGGTTGCATGGCAGGTAAGTTGATTTCTCCAAGTCCCGTGCGTGGGCCACTCGATAACAGCCTGAGGTCGTTGCTGATTTTACTTAGTTTAGTCGCGAGGCGTTTAAGAATACCTGAAAAGAGCACGAATGCCCCCATATCCGAGGTCGCTTCAACCAAATTACTGGCTTTGACTAAGGGCTTGCCAGATATTTGAGCAAGCTTGTTTATGGCAATATCGGCATAGCCTTTTGGGGCGTTAATGCCTGTGCCAATTGCTGTTCCACCTAAGTTAATCTCACATAATAGACGGCTTGCTTCTTGTATGCGGTCAACATCTTCCTCAAGGGTTACAGCAAAGGCGTCAAACTCTTGACCAACTGTCATGGGTACAGCATCTTGTAATTGAGTTCGGCCCATTTTAATCACATGGGCAAAGGCTCTGCCTTTAGTGGACAATGCGTTTATCAGTGATGTAAGAGCTGGTATAAAGTTGTCTGCTGCAAACTGAATGCTCAAGCAAGCCGCTGTAGGGTAAGCGTCATTGGTTGACTGTGAGCAGTTTACATCGTCATTTGGGTGCAGGAACTGGTATTCGCCAGGAGGGTGACCTAAGTGTTGCAAAGCTAGGTTAGCAATGACTTCATTGGCATTCATATTAGTTGAAGTTCCAGCCCCCCCTTGGATGACATCAACGATAAAGTGTTCATGGTGTTGATTGTTAATTAATTCTTGGCAGGCATGGTCTATGGCTTGGTATTTTTCGGTGCTCAACTTTCCTATTGTGTGATTAGCATTTGCTGCAGCCGCTTTAACCATGGCAAAAGCCTGTATTAGCTCTGGGAAGTGGTTAATTGGGACGCCTGTAATAGAAAAATTGTTGGCTGCTCTTTGGGTTTGGATGCCATAGAGGGCCATCTTTGGTATGGTCATTGAGCCTAAAAGGTCTTGTTCAATTCGTTTTTCGTTATGCTTCATATCTTTTTGGAAAGGTGCTTTATTAGGTTAAAGGAGTAGTAATTGAAACGAAAGATAGGGGGGGGAGAAGTTGTTTATTTGATGCTATTTGGTGCTAATAGATGTTTAAATGGCATAAAATAGCATCAAAATTTAGTGTGGTTTAGCTCTCTTCTTATACAAGAGGTGATGGGCTTGATGGCGAGAAGGTGGTTATGGAAAAAAATCTATCCCAGAATTTGCGCTTGCTTTGCAGTTTTTACAAATCGGTGGCGGAAGTGTGTCGGCGCTTAGGGTTGAATAGAGCTCAGTTTAATCGCTACTTAAATGCTTCCTCTATGCCTAGCGCCAGTACATTACGACGTATTTGCGACTTTTTTGGTGTCGAAACGCATGAACTTATTTTGCCACATGAAGATTTTCAAAGGCTGATTCAAACTCGTCCTGTCATAGTTAGATCACAACAAGAAGAAAGCTTAGAGCAGCGGCATTGGGGTCAGTTAAGTGCTAATGGTCAGCAAGGGGTCGAGAAATATGCCGGATACTATTTTGAATATTACCTATCTATGGCTTACCCTGGGAAAATATTAAGAACATTGATTCACATTGAGATAATAAACGGAAAAGCTTATTACCACAGAACAGAAAGGTTGAATCCAACTGGACTTAAAAAAGCGTTTCACGGGGTGTATAAAGGTGGGGTTCAACTGCTGGCAGATCGCTTGTTTTTGCTTGACTATGAAGCGCAAACTCAAGCAGAAATGACACAAACTATTTTGTACCCCTCATTTAGAAATCGAGTTGAGCGTTTATCTGGTTTGCGTCTAGGGGTGAGTGCAAGTAGCTCACGAGTGCCTTGTTGTGTAAGGGTGGTGTACGAAGCTATTGGTTATACAATGAACAAACGAACAATGTTGTCTTTATGCGGTTTATACGATATTGATTCAGAAAAAATTGATAAAGATATTCGTAAGTCCGTATTGAACTCAATGGGCTCAAATGATTGGCACTTTAGGGCGCAATTTTAGCGCCTTAAAGACAGAGTGAAAATACACATTAAACTAGGGTTGTGTATCTGCAGTGGGCTCTTCTATTTCCACAGGTGCGTTTTGTTCAGCTTCTTCTAGTTTTGCTCGCTCCGCTTTAGAAATGTACTTAGGCTTGCTTTTTTTAGGGTTGGCTTTGAGGTTAGCCTGCTTTGCTTTTTTGGTAAGAATGCTTTTAATTTTTTTACGTCTGTTCATGAGTGAGCCTTAACATTGTTGATAGAGGCTCAACAGGCGAAAAAAAAGCCCTGATCTGTGATCAGGGCTTTTTTATGTTGGTACCAGTAGGCGGACTCGAACCGCCACGCCTTTCGGCAACGGATTTTGAATCCGTCGTGTCTACCAATTCCACCACACTGGCCTTGAAAAAGGTGAGGCGTATTCTAGGGAGTTTTGCAGTGGTGTCAACCTGTTTTGTTAAAATAAATAAACTTTTTCTAAACTCATCTAACTAAGTACCTTTTTGTCTAGGTTTTCGCTAAAATATCGGGTCGATTTTTCTAGGTAGTTTTCTTTTCATGCGCGTTTCTGATTATCACTTTGACTTACCCGATTCTTTAATCGCTCATTACCCTACGCCAGACCGTACTGCAAGCCGTCTTTTGCAGTTAGATGGGCCTACTGGTGCATTGACCCACGGGCATTTTCCAGATTTGCTAGCCTTGGTGAAACCTGGGGATTTAATGGTATTTAACAACACGCGAGTCATTCCTGCGCGAGTGTTTGGTCGCAAAGAGTCAGGTGGCAAGGTGGAAGTGTTAGTCGAGCGAGTAATGGGTAGCCATGAAGCCTTAACTCACATTCGAGCAAGTAAATCGCCTAAAGTCGGAAATACTTTGTATTTAGGGGAAGATAAAGGCAAGGCAATAAAGGCAACCATGTTAGGCCGCCAAGGGGCTTTATTTCACCTAGCGTTTGCTGAGCCTGTGTTGGAGGTTCTTGGAGAAGTCGGCCATATGCCTTTGCCTCCTTATATTGAACGCCCTGATGAGGACAGCGATCTTGAACGCTATCAAACCGTTTACAGCGAAAAGCCTGGTGCGGTAGCGGCGCCAACTGCGGGTTTGCATTTTGATGATGCGTTATTGGCGAAGTTGAAAAACAAAGGGGTGGAAACGGCCTTTGTTACTTTGCATGTGGGAGCAGGTACTTTTCAACCCGTCAAAGTGGAAGAAGTAAAAGACCATGTCATGCATGCCGAGTATGTAGACGTCAGTGAATCTGTGGTCGAACAAATTCGAGCCACTAAAGCTCGTGGTGGACGCGTCATAGCGGTGGGTACTACCAGTGTTCGCAGTCTGGAGTCCGCCAGTCAGTCTGGTCAGATTGAGCCTATGCAGGACGACACCAGTATATTCATTTACCCAGGCTATGAATTTAAAACGGTCGATGCCATGGTGACCAATTTTCACTTGCCTGAATCTACCTTGATTATGCTAATCAGTGCGTTTGCGGGGTATCCTCAAGTTATGAAGGCCTACCGTGAAGCAGTAGAGAAAGAGTATCGATTTTTTAGTTATGGCGATGCCATGTTTATAACACGAAATGCGAAGGCCCAAGGCCCGCATAGTGAGGAATAGAACGAATGTCAGATAAACGTCCAGAATGTTTTATGGATTTTGATTTGCATACCACGTCAGGTAAGGCACGTCGTGCCACCCTTACTTTTCCCCGAGGAAAAGTAGAAACCCCTGCTTTTATGCCCGTAGGTACGTATGGGTCAGTGAAAGGAATGTTAACCAAGGATATCGAAGAAATTGGTGCGGATATCATTCTCGGTAACACCTTTCACCTGTGGCTTCGCCCGGGTACGGATGTGGTAAAAGCTCATGGTGACCTACACGATTTCACACAATGGAAAAAACCAATTTTGACCGATTCTGGTGGTTTTCAAGTGTTCTCTTTAGGAGAAATGCGCAAAATCACAGAAGAGGGTGTGAAATTTCGTTCCCCCATTGACGGTTCCAAGGTCTTTTTGAGTCCAGAGATTTCTATGCAGGTGCAAAAAGATTTAGGCTCTGACATAGTAATGATCTTTGATGAATGTACTCCTTACCCTGCCACGCCAGAGCGAGCGGCTGATTCTATGCGTATGAGTTTGCGTTGGGCGAAACGCTCAAAAGAAGCTCATGGTGACAGCCCATCAGCTTTGTTTGGTATCATTCAAGGTAGTATGTATGAAAACCTTCGTGATGAGTCTTTAGAAGGGCTGATAGATATCGGCTTTGACGGTTATGCGATTGGCGGTTTGTCTGTCGGTGAACCCAAAGAAGAAATGATGAAGGTGCTTGATCATGTTGCCGTTAAAATGCCAACGGATAAGCCTCGTTACTTAATGGGCGTTGGCAAGCCTGAAGATCTTGTTGAAGGGGTTCGTCGTGGCGTTGACATGTTTGATTGCGTTATGCCAACCCGTAATGCCAGAAATGGCCATCTCTTTACTTCTGAAGGTGTGGTAAAAATTCGTAATGCCAAACATCGTCATGATACGGCACCATTAGATAAAGATTGTGACTGTTACACTTGTAAAAACTTTTCTCGGTCTTATTTACATCATTTAGAGAAGTGTAAGGAAATGGTTGGGGCGCAATTAAATACCATCCATAACTTAAGATATTATCAAAACCTCATGGCGGGTTTGCGTCTGGCGCTCGATGAAGGTAGATTTGACGCCTTTGTTGACGAGTTTTATGCAAAACGTGGTTTACCAACACCGCCATTAAATAAAGAATAAATAAAGCGTAAAACATAACTGTTTTATAACGATTTCATAAACCATTGGAGAGTTAGCACATGATCGCATTGATCTCACCTGCCTATGCAGAAGGCGGCGCACCCGCTGATGCTGGTATTTTTAACCTAGTATTGCTTGCTGGATTTGTTGTTATTTTTTACTTCTTAATGTGGCGCCCACAAGCAAAACGTACCAAAGAGCATAAAAACCTTATTGCTTCGTTAGCAAAAGGCGCAGAAGTCGTTACAGGTGGCGGTGTACTAGGTAAGGTGTCTCGTGTAGATGACAACTACGTAGTTCTAGAAGTATCTGAAGGCGTTGAAATGAAATTTCAAAAAGCGTCTGTGGCAGCTGTGTTGCCAAAAGGAACGTTAAAGTCCATTTAACAGTTTGAGAAAAGCGCCAATGGCGCTTTTCTTTTTTCTTTTCTTTTTATGGTGTAAAGGATTTTTCATGCTTAACAAGTACCCCTTGTGGAAGTATTTGCTGATTCTTGTTGTATTGGCTTTGGGGCTACTCTATGCCTTTCCTAACCTATACCCAGATGACCCGGCTCTTCAACTTTCTACTCAAAAAGCCACATCTGTCGTTGACGAGCGCGCCTTGCAAACGGCGACTCAGGCTTTAACTAAAGCCAACATAGATTTAAAAGCAGCAGAATTAACCTCTGCTGGTGGTACCTTGCGCTTTAATAGTGGTGAGGACCAATTGGCTGCAAAACCTATTGTTGCGGCTGCGCTAGGAGAGGATTACGTCACCGCGCTGAACCTAGTTCCGACTACACCTGATTGGTTGGCTTCATTAGGGGCGGGACCTGCAAAGCTGGGTCTTGATCTGCGTGGTGGGGTGCACTTTTTATTAGAAGTGGATACTCCAGCAGCGCTCAAGCAGCGTTTAGAAGTGTCTTCAAGTGAAATGAAGGCAGAGCTTCGCAAAGAGCGAATTCGTTACCGTAGTGTCACCATCGATGACAGTGTGCTGTCTATTCGTTTTTTACAGGCGGATGACTTGGCTCTGGCTGAAGATAAACTGAAAGATGTTTTTCCAGAATACCTTTACAACACGCGTGATGACGCAGATGGTTTCTACCTAGAGGCCAGCTTCAGTGAAGCCGAAACGGCTGAAATTGAAGCCTATGCGTTACAGCAAAACTTAACCACATTACGTAACCGTGTGAATGAGCTAGGTGTGGCAGAGCCACTGGTTCAGCGTCAAGGTAGTAACCGTATTGTTGTCGAGCTGCCGGGTGTGCAAGATACTGCTGCCGCTAAACGTATCATAGGGGCAACTGCGAACCTGGAGTTCCGTTTAGAAGCAGGTTTAGATGAGTCTTCGGCTAACATTGAAGAACTAACCTTCCGTGATGGTAGCGGTCGTACGGCTCGTTTGGATAAAGACATTATCATTACTGGAGATAGCGTATCAGACGCCAACTCTTCATTTGATGAAAACGGCCAACCGCAAGTAAACATTAGTCTTGACAGTAAAGGCGGCAAACAAATGACTAAAGTCACGCGTTCTGCTGTCGGTCGAAACATGGCAGTGGTGTTCATTGAGCACAAATCTCGTAGCCGTTTTGTAGAGCAAGACGGAGAAATGGTGGAAGTACGCCGTAGCTACAGCGAGAAAGGTATTATCTCTCTTGCGACCATTCAAACGACCTTGGGTAATTCCTTCCGAATTACTGGGTTAGACAGTCCTCGTGAGTCTTCTGAATTGGCGCTTTTATTGCGTGCTGGCGCTCTTGCTGCTCCAATCTACTTTGTAGAAGAGCGCACGATAGGCCCAAGCCTAGGTGCAGAAAACATTAAGTTGGGTGTGACATCCGCGCAGATTGGTTTGCTGGTAGTAATGCTCTTTATGTTGCTGTATTACAAGGTTTTTGGCATCTTTGCCAATATTTCGTTAGCACTAAACATTATATTGCTGATGGCTTGTATGTCGATGCTTTCAGCAACGCTTACTTTGCCAGGTATTGCAGGTATTGTCCTAACAATGGGTATGGCAGTGGATGCTAATGTGCTTATATTCTCTAGGATCAAAGAAGAGCTGGCTAATGGTTTACCCAGTCAGCAAGCCATTCATTCTGGGTTTAATCGCGCCTTTACCACTATTTTTGACGCCAATATTACAACCTTATTGGTTGCTGTGATTCTTTTTGCAGTGGGAACAGGGCCTGTTAAAGGTTTTGCTGTGACCTTGTCGTTGGGAATTTTAACTTCCATGTTTACTGCCATAGTAGTGACTCGTGCCCAAGTGAATTTGGTGTACGGTGGCCGTAAAAACAAGAAACTATACATATAGGAGAACGCCATGAAAGTGACTAATATTCCGTTTATGGCGATGCGCAAGGTCGTTGCTGTTATTTCGATAGCGCTTATCTTGGTATCCATAGGCTCTTTATTTACTAAGGGCCTGCAATTCGGACTGGATTTTACGGGCGGCACCCTAATTGAGGTGGAATATGCTCAAGCACCTAATTTAGATGATGTGCGTACCGTGTTGGCTAATAACAACTATTCAGATGTCGTAGTGCAAAACTTTGGTTCTGCCACCGATGTGGTTGTTCGCCTAGCCAATGCCTATACGCCAACGTTAGGTGATGAAGTCTTGTCTACCTTGCAAGAAGGTGGTCAACAGAATGTCACGTTAATGCGGTCTGAGTTTGTGGGGGCGCAAGTGGGTGAAGAGCTACGCGAGCAAGGCGGGTTGGGGATGCTATTGGCACTAGCCATTGTCATGATTTATGTAGCAGTACGCTTCCAGTTTAAGTTTTCGGTTGCCTCTGTTGTAGCCCTAGCCCATGATGTCATTATTACTCTTGGCTTCTTCTCTTTATTTGAAGTGGAGTTTGACTTAACCGTATTGGCGGCCTTATTGGCAGTTGTGGGTTATTCCCTAAATGATACCATTGTGGTGTGTGACCGTATTCGTGAGAACTTCCGTATTATGCGTGACACAGAGCCTTATGACTTGGTGAACGAGTCGATCAATCAAACTCTAGGTCGTACTTTGATTACCTCATTGACAACCTTGTTTGTATTAGTAGTGCTCTTTGTGGCAGGAGGTGAAGCGATTCACAACTTCTCAATGGCGTTATTAGTGGGTATCGTGATTGGTACTTACTCTTCTATCTTTGTAGCGGCAAACTTATTGCTAGGTTTGAAAGTGTGTAAAGAAGATTTAATGCCACCTGTTAAGGAAGAGTTTGAGGATGAGTTGCCTTAATATCTCATTCCAATAAACAAAAAAACTGCCCGCGGGCAGTTTTTTTTATGTCTGTTAAATAGTGCTTTTAAAGCTAGGTGTTGCTCAGTTTACCAAAAGGCATGCCCATAGTTGTGGGGGTTTCAGCTTGCAGTGAGCTCTCCCATTCTATGGCGTCTTTGCCAAAAAGTACGATGGCGGTTGAGCCAAGTTTAAAGCGGCCCATCTCCTCGCCTTTGTTTAAGGTAACATCATTCAAGGACGCATAGTCCCAGCTCATTACCTGTTTGCTAAAGGGGGTTACTTGTCCTGCCCACACCGTTTCAATGCTGGCAACTATCATGGCGCCAACGAGAATAACGGCCATGGGTCCTGCTTCGGTATCGAATAAGCAAACTGTACGCTCGTTGCGGGCAAAAACACTGGGTATTTGCTCAGCGGTCACCTTGTTGACAGAGAATAGTTTGCCGGGGATATGAATCATCTTAGTGAGTTTGCCGGCCAGTGGCATATGTACTCGGTGGTAATCTTTGGGGGACAGGTAAACAGTAGCGAAAGAGCCGCCCAGAAACTGGTTGGATAAACTCGCATCGCCCCCCAGTAGGCTGGTTAAGCTGTAGGTGTGTCCTTTTGCTTGAAACAGTGTGCCGTGCTCAATGTTACCGAGCTGGCTAATGGCACCGTCTGCAGGGCAGGCGATGGTGTCTTCACCTTCGCAAATAGGGCGCAGTTCAGGGCGAATGGCGCGGGTAAAGAAATCGTTAAAGTTACGATAGGAGAGAGGGTCACTGTTTACGGCTTGGGACATGTCCACTTGGTATTTTTTAACAAATTGACTGATGAAGGTGTTTTTAACCCAATTGTTTTCACACTCAGCAATTCTGCCTGCCAGTCGAGACAGTGTTTTTTGAGGGGTGATATGCTGCGCGAAGGCAAAAAGTTGGTCTTTTGTCACAGTGTTTTCCTGTTGTTATAGGGCATCACTTAATGTGGTGATGATCTGTTTTAAATCTTTGTAGTCATTGTCTGAAAAATCTTGTTCGGTGTCTAACCAAAATACCAGCACTTCATTGTTGCTAACGGGAGCGGAGGCAAAAATGGCTTGTTTGCAACCATTTAGCATAATGGGTGCCTGGTCGGGCAAGCCCGCACCTACTTTATTCAATTTACTGCCTTGTAAATGTGTGGCTGAGCGTTTTTGGCTTAGGCGTTGTAGGGTGCTTGAGGGGGCGTTCCAGTTATTGCTTTTTATGGTCGACACGTTATGGCCGAATTGCGCGATAGGGCGACAATGCTGGTTTTTAATGCTGATAATTAGAACTCGATGAGTATTGATGATCCGTTTTTTTATGGCTTTTAATGCGATCTTAGCTTGTTGTGTGTTATCGCCTTTGTGTGGAAGTAATGCACTCTTTAGGCGATCCAATCCTTTTAAGGTTCGTGGTTTGCTGCGACCGCCACGATAAAAAAGGTTGGGGTTTAAAAGTTTGCAGGCCAGAGGTCGATGGCTAAGTTTGCTAAAGTTGGCGGCCCTAGCTGCTGCTAGGTGAGTGAGGCTGATTACCTTACTAAAGGGGACATGTAATGCACTGGCAATAACTCGATAATAAAAAGTGAGCTCTTTGCTATCCCAGTCTTTCAGGCGTACTTCATAAGCTACTCTATGAGCGCAATGACTTAAAAATAGGGGTTTATTAATGAGTAACGCAAGAGTTTTATCTTCAGTGAATTTAGGTTGCAGGTCCGGATGAGGTGTCAACTCAGCTAACGCGGTCATTTCTTTTGTGTTCGGTAGGTTTTGGGCTAAAAAAGACTGAATGATGGCATTTGGGGCTCCCCACAGGTTTAAAAGATGAGGGGTAAGTTCGTCTAATCGACAGCCAAAACGCTCTTGCTCGGCTTGTTCTGGCTTAGCGCCTTTGCGGATTGCGTTTTCACAAGCGCTGATGGTAGGTTCTGCGTAAAAATACAGCATCCAACGCACGGCGCCACGAAAAAAAGTAATCCAGAAGATGTCTTCTTCCTGGTTTGGGAATTTTATGCTGGCCCACTGTTTTGCAATATAAGCGGCTTCATAGCTGGTTTGAAGGCCGCGTAAATACATAGCACTGGCTTTAGAGTTGTTAACAAAAGGTTCTAACCTGTTGGGTAACTTGATGATCTTGTTCATACCAATCATGGATGCTGCATGAATAGGTGATTTAATGTCATTTTCTTTGTTGGTGCTGCTTTGAGTGGCTTCAATTAAAACAGCGAGCCCTAGCATGGGTTCTTTTTCGATGATGTTTTGGATGTGCTCGAAGCGACTCTCCTCATCATTGAATAGCCGACGCAGCATGGATAGATTTCGTGCCCCAACAGGAAACTTTTTTTCGCTAAAAAAGCTCTGCCATTGCTCAAGATTAGAGGGAGACGAATTTTGCATAGTTAGGTGTTCTTCAGTCCGTTCAAAAATATTTAGTTAAAATTAGTCTATCTGCCAGATATCACACATAATGATGATACTGTATATTAATCGTTGAGAATACTTAGTTGTTGATAAGGAAAGAAATATGTTTGCAATTATCGGTGTGGTCGTCGTCATTGCGAGTGTGATTATTGGTTATGTAGCGGCTCATGGAAACCTTTTGACCTTATGGCAACCATTTGAAATTCTGATTATATGTGGTGCTGCTCTTGGTGCGTTTATGGTGGCAAATCCATTGGTAGTGCAGAAAAAAACCTTAGCCATGCTGCCTCAAATAGTAACCGGAGGCCACCATACCCAAGCGTTTTATCAGCAGTTGCTGGGGCTAATGTATAGTCTATTGCAAAAAAGTCGCTTAGAAGGGTTTCTGGCAATCGAGGATGATATTGAAGCACCTTTTGAGAGTGAGCTGTTTAGACGTTTTCCGAAAGTGCTGGCAGATAAGGAGCTGGTGTATTTTTTAACGGATAACTACCGAATTTTTACATTAACAGGCTTACCTGCTCATGAAATTGAAGCCTTAATGGATAACGAGGCCGAGCAGATCGCTGAAGAGTTGCTTGAGCCAAGCCATGCTCTTCATCGTGTCGCAGAAGCTTTGCCAGGTTTTGGGATTGTGGCGGCTGTATTGGGTATTATTATTACCATGGGCTCCATTGGTGGTCCTCTTGAAGAAGTGGGTAATCATATTGCTGCTGCCCTGGTGGGCACCTTTATGGGGGTCTTCTTGGCGTATGGTTTTGTGGGGCCAGCCTCAGCTCATTTGGAAAATCTTGCGGTAAAAGAGTTAAAATCTTATTTGGCTGTGAAAGCTTGTCTGGCTTCTGTGGTGTCTGGTCATTCTCCTGCCGTAGCGGTAGAAACTGCTCGAAAATTATTACCTCCTGAATTGAGGCCTAGCTTTGTTGATTTGTCATTGGATCTAAGGCAATACAAAACATCGCCTAGTGTTGAAGTTGAGCAGTAAGAGGTTGCTATGGCGAATGAAAATCTAGTTATTAGGCGAGTGAGGAAAGGCAAAAGAGCCAGTCCTCATGGTGGGTCTTGGAAAATTGCCTTGGCAGATTTTGCTTTGGCGATGATGGCGTTTTTTATAGTATTGTGGGTGATCAATGTCTCTTCTCCTCAAGAGTTGGCTGTCATCCAAGGTTACTTTAACGATCCTCTGGGTACGTCGACGGCCGGTGCTAGCAGAAGCCCAATTGACTTAGGTGGGAGTCCGGCGAAAAGTATAGAGCAAAAGCTCGACTTGGATTTACCAGAACCAGGTAGCACCATGAAGGAAGAAAAAGAGCCTAAGCTAGGTCGTGACATGGAGCAGATGAAAAAGGTTAGCGACATGCTGTACGAGCAGTTTAGGAGTATGAATCATGTGCTTTCTCAGGAAAATAATTTACGCATTGAGCTAACGCCAAAGGGTGTTCGAATTACATTAATAGATGCCCCTGACCAGCCTATGTTCGAGCGTGGCAGTGCTCGCATGATGCCAGATTATGAAAATATTCTTTTAAGTATGGCGCCAATTTTTGTGCAATTGGGGAACCCTGTTGCCATTGCAGGCCATACGGATGCGTCTCGCTTTAGTGGTGGTAATGCTTTAAATAATTGGGATTTATCTGCTTTGCGTGCCAATGCGACTCGTCGTTTGTTGGAAGAGGGGGGGATTAGTTACAACAAGGTGGCACAGGTGGTGGGGCTAGCTGACAGCGTGCCTTATGATCCAGTTGAACCGACTTCCGATGTGAATCGGCGAGTGAGTATTACCTTGCTAACAGATCAGGCCTACCAAGCTCTTCTAAGTCGTAATATTGCGGATTATGGCCCAGCTGACGTGGAAGGCGAAGCGCTCGATCTTACCCCGACAGCTGTATTTTAATGGCTTAAAATGCTTGGTTTTCCTGGATTGATTGCTTGATTCTCAAATAGCTTTCAAAGCGGTGGGGTGTGATTAAGCCTTTCTCAAGAGCGTCTAAAATAGCGCAACCTGGCTCTTTTTCGTGAGCACAATCTCTGAAACGGCAATAGCCTAAGTGATCTCGAAACTCAATAAAGCCGTTGAGAAGCTCGTCTTCACTGATGTGCCATAGGCCAAATTCGCGTATTCCGGGTGAGTCAATTAAATCCCCCCCTGTTGGCATGTGAAAGAGCCGAGCGGTGGTTGTGGTGTGTGTGCCTTTGCGTCGTTTTTGCGACAGTTCTCCAACACTGATATCGATATCGGGTAACAAGGTGCCAATTAAAGAGGATTTTCCTACCCCTGATTGACCGACTAATACACTGGTTTTCTTGCTTAAAAAGTCGTACAGCTCAGCCATGGTTTCTTTGCTTTTGGTTGAGGTGCGTAAAATCTTGTAGCCTAGGTCTTGGTATGTTTTTAGTAGGTCGTCTAAGGCTGGTCGATTACTATCATCAATAAGGTCGCACTTGTTAAGCAAAATCACCGGAGGAATGCCCACGGTTTCAGCGGCCACTAAATAACGGTCGATCAAATTTGCATGCGCTACGGGTTCAGCGGCAATGACCACCACAATATGGTCAATGTTTGCGGCGACGGGTTTTAGTCGGCCATGCATGTCTGGGCGAGACAAGGAGGTGTGCCTTGGGGCGCAGGCGACGACCACGCCACCTTCTTGCTGCTTAGGTCGCCAAATGACCTTATCGCCTGTCACTAGCTGACCAAGGTTGGCCCTTAGGTTACAGCGGGTAGAGATGCCTTCATAGGGTGCTTGGGTGCCCTCAACCTCTACTTGAGTGCCAAAATGCGAAAGAATGATTCCCTCTGTTTCTGGCCCAAGATCGGAGGATTGTAAAGCTTGTTCGGCTTTCTCTGCGCGCTTTTGGGTTCTTTCTATGCGCTCTTTTTGTATTCGCTCAATGCGCCAGGTCTGTTGTTTGCTAAGTTTTCTTTTCGACATTCGAATCAGCTAGTCATATAGTGAGTCGCATAGGGTATAATGCTTAGCATTGATAATAAAGGATTAGAGTGAGTTATGAGCTTTAGTAATGATAATTTAGTGTGGATTGATTTAGAAATGACGGGATTGGACCCTGATTCCGATACCATTATTGAAATCGCGACCGTCGTAACGGACAAGCATTTGAATGTGCTGGCCAAGGGGCCTAACCTCGCGATTCATCAATCTAAAGCGACCATGGATGCAATGGATGAATGGTGTACCCAGCATCATGGTGACTCGGGGTTAACTGAGCGCGTCATCTCGTCCGACGTCACTATGGCTCAGGCAGAGGCGGATACCATCGCTTTTTTAGAAAAATATGTGCCAGCGGGAGCGTCACCTATTTGCGGGAATAGTGTAGGTCAAGATCGACGCTTCCTATATCGTTATATGCCATTGCTGGAAGCGTTTTTTCACTATCGCTACATAGATGTCAGTACCATTAAAGAATTGGCAAAAAGATGGCGCCCAGAAGCCTTAGATGGTTTTACAAAACAAGGTAGTCATTTGGCGCTTGATGATATTCTTGAGTCTATTGGTGAGCTCAAGCATTATCGAAAAACCATGTTTCATATGCAGTAAGTATTCTTTGCCTCTTGGTTAGATAAAGCGAGTTGCACCGTCCCAGATTAACTTGAGGCCAGTTGCAAATAGGCAAAGGTAGATAAACTTAAAGAAGCTTTGGTTTGATAAACGAAAGTGTAACCAAGCGCCCAGTTGTACGCCAAGGTAAGCGATAGGGATAAAACTCAACGAGAGCAAGATGTTTTGTGTATTCAGTTGCCCCATTAATCCGTAAGGTATTATTTTTGCGTAATTAATAATGGTGAAAACAAGTGCCGATGTGGCAACGTATTGGGTTTTATCTAAAGGGGCTCTGAGTAAATACACATTTAACGGCGGACCGCCTGCATGGGCAATGAAGCTAGTGAAGCCTCCTAAAGCACACCAAAATTTTCCCGTTAAATTCCCTAATGGTTTGCGAATTTTGGGGGAAGATTTTTTGGGCCAAGCGTGCAGAGTAAAGCCAATGGCGATTAAACCGACAATGATTTTAAGAAAGTCGCTTGAAATCCAGCTGGCGGTTAAACTGGCCAGCACCAGTCCGGTTAGGGCTGCCGGTATGCACTTTAAAACATACTCTTTATGCCAGCGTAGCCAGAACTTTTGAATGGCAAATAGGTCCATGATACAAAGAATGGGTAACATGATGGCGGCGGCAACGACAGGGGAAGTGCTCAGTGAAATCAGTGGCACAGCAATCATGCCAAATGCGCCGGAGAAACCGCCTTTAGATACGCCCGTTATAAATACGGCTAAAGCAATTAAAAACAGCAGATACCAGTCCATAGCAATCCTTGTTGGCGGGAAGTTTGAAGAATAGAAAAAGTATACTGAGATACTTCTCAGTGTCTGTCAAAGGTTCTGCGATATAAACATGACTGAGAAAGTAAGACGATTTAGAAAGGTAAGCAATAACATGGGGTTTGAGAAAGAAGTTTATGGCGAAGAAGCCATGTTGGAATTTGGTAAATTGCTCTCTAGCGCATTGAATTCGGCATGTACCGTGTATCTGCAGGGTGACTTAGGGATGGGGAAAACCACCCTGGTTCGTGGCTTTTTGCATGGTTTGGGCTATACAGGGCCCGTTAAAAGCCCCACGTACACTCTGGTAGAACCTTATGAAGCCAGTAATCTTGAGCTGTATCACTTTGATTTGTATCGAGTTGGTGATCCAGAAGAGTTAGAGTTCATGGGAATACGTGATTACTTTAATGAGCAAAGTGTGTGTCTGGTTGAGTGGGCTGAGATGGGGCGAGGTGTGTTGCCAACACAAGATATTGAAATTTCACTGTCCCTAATTAGAGGGGGGCGTAAAGTGGTGGTAGAAGCCACAACCAAGCACGGTGAAGAGTTGCTAAGTGTCCTCTCTGAGGCGGCGGTTGGGTGAGTAAAGCAACTTTACGTTGCTTTCGATTGTGATGGTGTCTTGGTAAGGTTATAGTGTCCTTTATATATTGGCTAGCTACTTGATATGCATAAGAAAATTTACAAAACACTGACAATTGTTTGGGCGCTTTTAGCTTTTTGTTTAATGGGCTCTGCCATAGCGGCAGACATTAAAGATGTTCGTGTCTCCCAGCAAGAGGGGGTGACTCGTCTGGTGATCGAGCTGACATCGCAAACGAATCATAGACTGTTTCCGTTAGTTAACCCTGATCGAGTGGTAGTGGATGTGAATAGTGCAACCTTACCGGCAGCAACCGCAGCAAAATTATCGAATCTATCCAGCAAGGTGCTAACCCGAGTGAGATATGCGAAGCGCAACTCAGGAATTCGCTTAGTGTTAGATCTCACTGGTAAAGTGAAAGCCAAAAGTAGTGTGTTATCCGCGAGTGGTGCGTACGGGCCGAGAATTCTCGTTGAACTAGAGTACGGTGTTAAAAAAACAGCTCAAGTGGTTAAAAGTGTCGAAACCATAGTGGCTAAAAAGCGTGACGTGGTGATCGTAATAGATCCAGGCCATGGAGGGAAAGACCCAGGCGCGCTTGGTAAGTTTAAAGTGCGTGAAAAAGACATTGTTTTATCGATCGCAAAAGAATTAGCCAAAAGTCTGAATGCGGTTGATGGTTTTAAAGCCGTATTAACTCGCTCCACTGATAAGTATTTAAAGCTGCGTGAGCGGTCCTTAATTGCTCGGTCGGCTAATGCAGACTTATTGATTTCGATTCATGCGGATGCTTTTACTAAATCCAGTGCCCGAGGGGCTTCGGTTTGGGCTTTGTCTTTAAGTGGAAAAAGTTCCGAAATGGGGCGCTGGTTGGCTCAACAAGAAAGTTCTGCCGATCTTGTGGGAGGTATATCCCTAGACGATAAAGACCCTCTGCTGGCTGAAGTCTTGCTCGATATGTCACTGAATTCGACAATTCAAATGAGCTTGAATGTTGGTGAAAGTGTATTAGGTAAAATGAAAGGTATGGCGCGTTTGCATAAGAATACCGTTCAGCAAGCGGGTTTTGTGGTGTTAAAATCCCCCGATATTCCTTCTATTTTGGTGGAAACGGGGTTTGTATCTAACCCCACGGAAGCGAAAAACCTCTCTAGCCGAACTTATCGAGTTAAAATGGCCCGAGCTATTTCCCAAGGGGTGCAAGAGTATTATGTTCAAAATCCTCCAGACGGTACTTTGATTGCTTGGCGTAAAAGTGGGGCTGCAAGTTATGTGTATACGGTCTCGAAAGGCGATACCTTGTCGGAAATTGCGCGTCGTAATAAGGTGTCCCTACAAGGCCTTAGGCAAGCAAATTCGCTTAAGAATGATGCCATCTGGGTAGGCCAGAAACTTACCATTCCAGCTAATTAAGCCGTTAATTAGTGCCAGAGCTCTAGAATTTCATAGGTATTTCATGCAAAGAATTAATCTCTTATCACCACGCCTAGCCAACCAAATTGCAGCGGGTGAGGTAGTGGAAAGGCCTGCTTCCGTAGTGAAGGAACTGCTGGAAAACAGCTTAGATGCGGGCGCAACTCAGCTTGATATTGATGTCGAGCAGGGTGGGGTGAGGCGAATCAAGATACGCGATAATGGTGCAGGTATATTAAAAGATGATTTGTCTTTGGCGCTAAGTCGCCATGCGACCAGTAAAATCATTACCTTGGATGATCTCGAAGCTGTTTCTACGTTGGGGTTTCGTGGTGAAGCCTTAGCCAGTATTAGCTCAGTTTCACGTTTGCATTTGACGTCTCAGGCGCAAGACGTGCAAGAGGCTTGGCGAGTAGAGGCGGAAGGTAAAGATATGGCGACCGTGGTGAGGCCAGCTTCTCACCCCCAAGGTACCACCATTGATGTGCGAGACTTATTTTTTAACACGCCAGCAAGACGCAAGTTCTTACGTACTGAGAAGACCGAGTTTGCACACCTAGAAGAAGTCGTGAAACGTTTGGCTTTGAGTCGTTATGACGTGGGGTTTCGACTAAGTCATAATAGCAAGCAGGTCTATGATTTACGTCCTGTCACCGACCAGCTTCATGCTGAACATAGATTGGCCACCTTGTTAGGGAAAAAATTCATAGAAAATGCCTTAACTCTGGATGTTGAAGCGGCGGGTTTGCGTTTATGGGGGTGGATTGGATTACCAACTTACTCTCGTTCACAGGCCGATTTGCAATACTTTTTTGTCAATGGTCGAGTGGTGAAAGACAAGCTGGTGGCCCATGCGGTTCGTCAGGCTTATAGAGATGTGCTTTATAATGGTCGTCACCCGACCTTTGTGTTGTATCTAGAACTAGACCCTGCCACAGTTGATGTGAATGTGCATCCAACGAAGCATGAGGTGCGTTTTAGAGACGGTCGTTTGGTACATGACTTTTTGTTTAGTAAAATCCATAAGGTCATTGCAGATGTTCGTCCAGAGTCAGACTCGAGCCCGACGGCAGAACAATTTGCTCCAGATGTTCAGCAAGATGAAATAAAAGATCAGTCCAGTTTGCCATTGTCTAATCGTTCAGGGGGAATGGACTGGATGAGGGCGAATCCTCAAGCACCCGCTCAGGGAGAAGTGCGCGGCCAGCTGGAGGGGATGCAAGCGCTGTCCAATTATGCGGAACACTATACCCAAAGCCAGGAAGAGGTGGACCGTGAAACGGGAGAGGTTCGAGCTATTGCGCCTGTTGTTCAGGCTAGCCACTTTCAGGTGGCCGAGTCCGAGAGTTTTACGCAGCTTGAATCTGCAAGCCAAGATGTGCCGCCACTTGGTTTTGCGGTCGCTCAGTTGCACGGTGTCTACATACTGTCCCAGAGCGAAAAAGGCATGATTGTCGTGGATATGCACGCCGCTCATGAGCGTATTGTTTATGAACGTATGAAAACAGCCTTCTACCAAAAGAACATCGTTGCACAGCCTTTGCTTGTGCCCATTAATATTGGTGTCTCCCAGAGCGAGGCTGATTTGGTGGAAGAGAACGGCCAGGTGTTTGAGTCTTTTGGTTTGCGCGTGGAGCGTTCAGGGCTAGAGAGTGTCATGGTTCGTGAAATTCCTGTGATTCTCATGGGGTGTGATGCAGAAAGCTTGGTGCGAGACATGATTAGCGACCTATCTGAAAATGGTATTTCAGACGTATTGGAAGCGAGAGCAAATGAACTGATGGCAACCATGGCGTGTCATGGTGCTGTTCGCGCGAATCGTAAGTTAACCATTGCTGAAATGAATAGCTTGCTTAGAGATATGGAAATGACCGAGCGTAGCGGGCAATGTAATCATGGCCGACCTACATGGACGCAAATGACCATGTCTGATTTGGATAAACTCTTCCTGCGAGGGCGATAAAATGACTAAACCAACGGTTGTTTGTTTAATGGGGCCCACGGCGTCAGGGAAAACGGGCTTGGCAGTAGAGCTTGCAGAACACCATAACTTTGAAATCATCAGTGTGGATTCGGCATTGGTTTATAAAGGGATGGACATAGGAACGGCCAAACCCGATGCTGAGCTGTTGGCCCGCGCCCCCCATCGTTTAATAGACATTATTGAGCCTACTGAGGCGTATTCAGCGGCTGACTTCATGGACGACGCGTTGGTGCATGTTGATGAAATAATAGCACAGGGTAAAACGCCATTGTTGGTTGGCGGTACCATGATGTACTTTAATGCTTTGCAGAAGGGGTTGGCGCAAATGCCCAAGGCCAGCCCAGAGGTGCGAGAGCAGATTGAGCAGGAAGCGGCTCAGTCAGGTTGGGAGGTGCTGCATGAAGAACTGGCTCGCATTGACCCTGAATCCGCCCAGCGTATTCACCCAAATGATCCCCAGCGTCTACAGAGGGCATTAGAGGTGTACCGTTTAACCGGGAAAACCATGACCCAATGGTGGGCAGAGCAAGCACAGCAAGCCTTGCCCTTTAATATGGTGAATATGGCGGTAATGCCCCAAGAGCGTAAAGTGTTGCATGAGCGAATAGAGCTAAGGTTTATGCAAATGATGGAGCAAGGTTTTCTGCAGGAAGTGGAGGCCTTGTACCAACGTGGTGATCTCACCATTGAAATGCCCTCTATGCGATGTGTAGGGTATCGTCAGTTATGGCAATATTTAGAGGGTGCAGACTCTCTAGATGATGCTATTTTTAAAGGGGTGGTTGCTACACGCCAATTGGCTAAACGGCAATTAACCTGGCTAAGAGGCTGGGAAGATCTGCAAATTTTCGACAGTTTGTCGAAAGATCTTTTGCCAGAAGCCTTGAATTATATAGAAAGCAGAATTATATAAGGGGAAATGGACTAAAACTTGGTGTATCATCTACCATATTGTTTTACCAAGACTTCTACTGTTATTTACCTCAATTAAGGAGATTCCAATGTCAAAAGGGCAATCTTTACAAGACCCTTATCTAAATGTGTTACGCAAAGAAAGAGTACCAGTGTCTATCTTTCTTGTGAACGGCATTAAACTTCAAGGCCAAATTGAATCTTTTGATCAATTTGTCATCTTACTAAAAAACACAGTAAGCCAAATGGTTTACAAACACGCCATTTCAACGGTTGTGCCATCCCGCACAATTCGCATCCCAACTGATTTGACGGAAGAAACCGCTGAATAGTTTGGACTTGAAAGGGCAAACAGAGGAAATGTATATTGTTTTTTGAACGCCCTGAGAGTGGTGAAGTAGCTGTATTGGTTCATATTAATTTTAGCGATCAAAGCGAGAATTATGGGCCGGAAGAGTTTGTTGAACTTGCCATTTCAGCCGGTGCTGACCCAGTTGCGGTAGTGACTGGGTCGCGCCAACGAGCCGACTCGAAGTATTTTGTAGGCTCGGGTAAGCTGGAAGAGATAAAAGAAATCGTACAGAGAGAAGAAGCGCAAGTTGTGCTTTTTGATCATGCTTTATCCCCCTCCCAAGAAAGAAATCTAGAGCATGAGCTGCAATGTCGAGTGTTAGACCGCACGGGTTTGATACTGGATATTTTTGCTCAGCGCGCTCGTACTCACGAAGGTAAGTTGCAAGTTGAATTAGCGCAGTTACAGCATATGTCGACGCGTCTAATTCGGGGCTGGACCCACTTGGAACGCCAAAAAGGTGGTATCGGTATGCGTGGGCCAGGTGAGACCCAGCTAGAAACCGACCGTCGTTTATTGCGTGAGAGAATCAAATCCATTCAAAAAAGATTGGATAAAGTGAATACTCAGCGAGACCAGAGTAGACGCTCTCGTTCTCGTTCGGATATGCCTACAGTCTCTTTAGTAGGGTATACCAATGCGGGAAAATCTACACTTTTTAACCGTGCAACGGGAGCAGAAGTGTTTGCTGCTGATCAATTATTTGCTACCTTGGACCCAACGTTAAGACGCTTGGACATGGAGCAAATCGGCACGGTGGTGCTTGCGGATACTGTGGGTTTTATTCGCCAATTGCCGCACCGATTGATCAAGGCCTTTCAAGCGACCCTGAAAGAGTCATCCGAAGCTGATTTATTGTTACATGTGGTGGATGCCGCTGACATAGCACGAGATGAAAATATCTCTCATGTGGATGCAGTATTGGAAGAAATAGGCGCTAACGAAGTGCCTGTTTTAAAAGTATTTAATAAAATTGATGCCATGGAAACCGCTGAGCCGCGTATCGACAGAGATGCCGACGGTGTGCCAGTAAGGGTTTGGTTGTCTGCCCGAGAAGGGCAGGGGATCGATTTGCTAAAACATGCTATTGCGGAAATTTTAGCGCAGGATGTGTTAGAAGAAACCTTGTGTTTGCCATCTGAGTTAGGGCGCCTTCGAGCCATGTTATTTGAGCATGGTGCAGTGCGTTCTGAAACCTTTGATGAACAAGGTCGATCAGTTTTAAAAGTCTTGTTGCCAAAGAAAGATTATTTGCAAATACTGGCGCGAGTTGGTGTTTCGGAAAGTCAAATTATGGCGGCATAGGAATGCTTAACCAGTTTATTATTAGAAAACGAGTGGAGATGTAGTATGGCCTGGAATGAACCGGGTAATAACGACAATGACCCATGGAATCCGGATAAAAAACGCGATACAGGGGCTCAGCGCCCTGATGATGGTCGCGAAAAGGAGACCAATAATGATCCTTGGGGACGCAAGTCCGGTGGTCGCGATCAGGGGCCGCCTGACCTAGATGAAGCGTTTAAAAAGCTCATGGACATGGTGGGTGTTAAGAAAACGCGTAAAGGTGGTTCTGGTGGTGATTCTGGTTTCTCCGGTAAAATGGGAGGTGGCCTAATTGCCGTTTTGTTAATTGCTCTGATTGCTTTGTGGGCAGCCACAGGGGTTTATCAGGTTGACCAACAAGAGCGTGGTGTTGTGCTGCGTTTAGGTAAATATCATTCTACTGTGATGCCTGGTCTACACTGGAATCCACCAATGATCGATCAGGTGACCAAAGTTAACGTAACGAAAGTACGTTCTCTGGATCACAAAGCGCTTATGCTGACTTTGGACGATGCCATTGTTGAAGTGGGTGTTTCGGTTCAATACTCCGTTAATAACCCGAAAAACTTCTTGATCAACGTGCGTAGCCCAGAAGAGTCCTTGGCACAAGTCACTGAGAGTGCTTTGCGTCATGTAGTAGGTAGCTCTGAGATGGATCAAATTCTGACTGAAGGTCGTGAGCTTTTAGCAGAAGAAGTAAAAACCCGCATGCAAGGTTACATCAGTGCCTATGGTACGGGTTTGCTGATCTCTAAAGTCAACGTAGAGAACACTCAGGCTCCAGACCAAGTGCAAGAAGCGTTTGATGATGTAATTAAAGCGAAAGAAGATGAATTACGTGTTCGTAACGAGGCTGAGTCTTATGCTAACGGCGTAATTCCTGAAGCGCGTGGTCGTGCTCAGCGTATTCGTGAAGAAGCAGAGGCTTATCGTTCTGAAATTGTGGCCCGTGCAAGTGGTCAGGCAGATCGTTTTGATCGCTTATACCGCGAGTATGAAAAAGCGCCTGAAGTGACTCGTCGTCGTTTGTACATTGAGACAATGGAATCGGTTTATCAAAATGCTAATAAAGTGGTTGTAGATACCGAAGGTGGCAATAATATGATGTATTTGCCATTAGACCAGTTGCTTAAGCAAAATGCTGGCAATGCTCAAAATGCAACGAACGCATTGGGCTCGGCAGACATTAATGCGCTGACCGATCAAGTGATCAGTGAGTTGCGTAAACGTCAGTCCACGACAGTTCGTAGAGAGGGGAGAAACTAATGAAAGGCTTATCTTTTGCGGCTTTGATCCTTCTTCTAGTGGGTGTCTTAGCGGCCTCGCAAACTCTTTATGTGGTAAACGAAACCGAGCGAGCTGTGGTGCTCAAGTTTGGTGAAATCGTAGATGCCGATGTGAAACCAGGTTTGCACTTTAAATTACCAGTCATGAACGAAGTTAAAAAGTTTGATGCGCGAATTCTTACAATGGATTCTCGTCCTCAGCGTTATTTAACACAGGAAAAGAAAGCGGTTATCGTGGATTCCTATGTTAAATGGAAAATTGACTCAGTTGATAAGTTCTACCAAGCGACTTCTGGTGATGAAGTGGTCGCTAACCGAGTGTTATCGTCTCGTGTCGATACAGGGTTACGTAACCAGTTTGGTGAGCGTACCATGCACGAAGTGGTTTCCGGTGAGCGTGATTCTCTAATGACGGAACTGCGTGATGACTTAAACGAAGTTGCGCAATCTGAACTGGGTATTAGTATCGTTGATATTCGTGTTAAGCGAATTGACTTGCCACCTGATGTGAGTGAGTCGGTTTATCAGCGTATGCGAACTGAACGTGAGCGTGAAGCTCGTGAGCACAGGTCGAAAGGTTTGGAGCTTGCTGAGGGTATCCGTGCCGATGCAGACCGCCAAAAAGTAGTACTAGAGGCTGAAGCTCAACGAGATGCTGAGATGATTCGCGGTGATGGTGATGCGCAAGCAGCAGCCATTTACTCAAATGTTTATACTCAAGATCCTGAATTCTACGAATTTTACCGCAGTTTGCAGGCATATCGTCAGAGCTTTGAAGGTAACAACGACTTATTTGTCTTGAAACCTGATAATGAGTTCTTCAAATACCTAAATGGTGCGACGAACTAACAGGAATATTCGTTAATAATCCAGCATGGGTCTATTTGTTGAAATAGGAAACATGTTATTATTACACAAACCGGGCGCTGCCCGGTTTTTTAATGGTCATAACAAAGAGAGTTTATGCAGGAATTTTTGCAGGCGCTGCTTGTTGGTGTCAGTCTATTGTTGATCGCAGAAGGGATATTGCCATTTTTGGCTCCACATTTTTGGAGAGAAATAATGGCTAAAGCTATGGCAAGTTCCGATACGAATTTGCGTATTCTTGGTGCGGTTAGTATGTTCCTTGGCTTAATTCTCCTTCTGTTGACTCGCAGTTAAGAGGAAAGATTTAATGACACTAGCAGATCGTTGGTTGCTTCCAGATGGTGTAGATGAGGCTTTACCGGAAAAGGCCGAAAAAATTGAACATCTTAGAAGGACCCTGCTGAACCTCCATGAAAGTTGGGGATACCAACTTGTAATCCCTCCTCTCCTAGAATACCTCGATTCCCTGTTAACTGGGGCAGGCTCAGATCTTGAACTGGAAACAATTAAAGTAACGGATCAATTGTCGGGTCGCTTAATGGGTATTCGCGCCGATTTTACCTCCCAAGTTGCTCGTATTGATGCTCATTGCCTAAAAGAAGAAGGTGTGCAGCGTTTGAGTTACTGTGGAACAGTTTTGCGTACTGTTCCTTCTGGCTTAGATGGGACTCGCTCTCCTATTCAGTTAGGGGCTGAGATCTATGGTCACGGCGGGGTTGAAAGCGATATTGAAGTCTTGTCTTTGATGTTGCAAACCTTATCTACAGCGGGCTTAAAAAATCTGGTCTTAGACTTAGGTCATGTCGATATCGTTAAAGGCGTGATTAGCGCTTGTGAATTAAGCGATGTTGAGCAGGCTAAACTGACGGAGCTTTACAAGGGTAAAGATTTGCCGGAACTTGATCGCTATGTTGCATCTCTTGCACTGAATAGTGAGCAAGCCAGTTGGCTTACCGCTTTACCTCGAATGTGTGGGGGTATTGAGGTGCTGGATAAAGCCAAAGCTCAGTTTTCTAAAGTCAGTAAAGCCATTGAAGAAGCCTTAGAATTGTTAGCGCAAGTAAGTACTACGATTACTGATCGTTTCCCTGGGTTAGGTTTGCATTTTGATCTAAGTGACATGGTGTCTTATAGCTACCATACTGGCTTGGTGTTTGCGGCTTACTTACCAGGGCATGGAAATGCGATTGCCCGTGGCGGTCGTTATAACAATATTGGCGAAGTGTTTGGTCGTTCACGACCTGCAACAGGCTTTAGTACGGATGTGAAGGCATTGGTTGGCTTGGTAGATCAAGAAATATCTCAACCTTCAGTGGTCTTGGCGCCAGCTTGTACTTCGGAAGACTTATGGCAGGCAGTGAATGCTTTGCGTGCAGAAGGGTATCGAGTAATCGAAGCCTTAGATGGGGGCGCTTCTGTTAGCGCTGATTTTTCTTTGGAAAAAGTTGACCAAACTTGGCAGCTGATTCCGCAAGAGAAGTAATTTTTTTAGAACTACTTAAATGAGACCTGAAATTATGGGTAAGAATGTTGTTATTCTAGGCACTCAATGGGGTGACGAAGGTAAAGGTAAGGTTGTTGACCTGCTAACAGAAGATGTTGCTGCGGTTGTTCGTTTCCAAGGCGGTCACAACGCGGGCCACACCTTGGTGATCGATGGCAAAAAAACAGTTTTGCATTTGATCCCATCCGGTATCTTGCGTGATGGTGTGCAGTGCATCATTGGTAATGGTGTTGTGCTTAGTCCTGATGCCTTGCAAAAAGAAGTGCTTGAGTTATTGGAGCAGGATGTTCCTGCTGTAGAGCGTTTGAAAATTAGTGCTGCTTGTCCCTTGATCTTGCCTTACCACATTGCGATGGATCAAGCCCGCGAACAAGCGAAAGGTGAAAAGAAAATTGGTACGACGGGACGTGGTATTGGGCCAGCTTACGAAGACAAAGTAGCGCGTCGTGCTATTCGTGTAGGTGATCTATTAGACGCTGAGCGTTTTGCTTGTAAATTGAAAGAAGTGCTTGAGTATTACAACTTTGTACTAACTAATTACCATAATGTAGACCCAATTTCTTACGATGAAGTGTACGAGCGAGGCCTAGAAATGGCTGAGTTCTTGCGTCCAATGGTGACAGATACAATTGGTCTTTTGCACGATCTCCGTAAGTCAGGTGCCAACATTATGTTTGAAGGTGCTCAAGGTTCATTGCTTGATGTGGATCACGGTACTTACCCATATGTTACCTCTTCTAACACAACGGCTGGCGGTGCCCCTGCAGGTACAGGTTTTGGTCCTTTATACCTAGATTATGTATTGGGTATCACCAAGGCCTACACCACTCGTGTTGGTTCAGGTCCGTTTCCAACGGAGCTATTTGATGAAGACGGTGAGCGTCTTGGTACTCGTGGCCATGAATTTGGTGCGACGACAGGTCGTTCACGTCGTTGTGGTTGGTTTGATGCGGTGGCGTTACGTCATGCGGTGCAAATTAACTCAGTTTCAGGTATGTGCTTAACTAAACTTGATGTACTAGACGGGTCGTCTGTCATTAAAGTGTGTGTGTCATACACAGATGAAGCAGGCAACCCAGTGGCCGGTTCATTGGTAGACAGCGAAGGTTACGAAAAAGCGAAGCCAGTTTACGTTGAAATGCCTGGCTGGACTGAGTCAACTGTAGGTGCGGAAAGTTTTGAAGCCCTACCTAAAAATGCTCAAGACTACATTCGTTTCTTAGAAGAGCAGGTTGGTGTACCTGTTGATATTATTTCAACAGGCCCAGATCGCAATGAAACTATCGTATTGCGTGACCCTTTTAAACAAGCATAATGTTTAAAGTCCAATGAAAAAACGAAAACCGCATTACTGAATGCGGTTTTTTTTTCTTTACAAAGTCTATTTTGAATAAATAGCGTAGCGGAATGCGAAAAGACTGTAAATAGATTGAAAAGAGCGATTTGTCCTTTAATTCAATCGGGTAATATTTACATTAACTGTTTGTAAAGCAAAATATTTAACTTTGAATTATCAGGAATATAAATATGGTTAAGTTACTATTAGCAGATGACGACGCTCGTTTATCGGATTTAATTAAAGATTATTTTGATGGCGAAGGGTACGAAGTCACGCACGCTTGGAATGGTAAAGAAGCCTTAGCGTTAATGGCGGAAAGCACGCCTGACATTGTTATTCTTGATGTCATGATGCCAGAGCTAGATGGCTTTGAAACCCTAAAACAAATTCGTACTAAAAGCTCTATTCCAGTTATTATGCTGACTGCCAAAGGGGATGATATTGACCGCATATTAGGTCTTGAAATGGGCGCGGACGATTACTTGTCAAAACCATTTAATCCACGTGAATTGTTGGCTCGAATAAAAGCCATTTTACGTCGTGCTAGCCAAGAGAAAGAAGAAGACAATACTTCTGATATTGAGCTTGCAGGTGTATTAATGCGCCGTAAGAATCGCACTGTCTATTTGGAAGGTGAGTTGGTTGAGCTTACCAGTTCTGAATATACCTTGTTAGAATGCATGTTAATGGTGCCTGGGCAGGTATTAACAAAACAAGAGTTATCTGAAAAAGCGCTTGGTCGAAAGTTGACCATGTATGATCGCAGTTTGGATATGCACATTAGTAACTTGCGTAAGAAAATTGGCAACCTAGAAAATGGCGAGCCGAGAATAAAAACGGTGCGTGGTGTAGGCTATATCTTTGTATCAGAAGAAGACGACATTTAATCTTATATGAAAAATACTTTTCTACGCGTTTTTCTTGTCATACTGCTTTCTAATATCGTCGTTGTGAGCCTTGGTTTAATGACGGTTCAATTTGTGCAGAACCGTAATCAGGTCTCTTCTAGTGTGTTGGGAGATGTGGGCGTTCAGCTTGTTTCTGGTTATGAAAAGCATGGTTTGGAGCACTTGCGGGCAGAGGCAAATAAGGCGGAAAAAAAGTTATTTGGTCGTATCTATCTGTATAAGGAAAATGGCACCACTTTATTAAAGCCTCTACCGAGGGATATACGTCAAGGTGCGGCCGAGAATGGCCGAGCGGCTTTGGCGGCAGATGTGCTCAATAGTCAGTTTATCCAAGTGGTCGGCAGTGAGAATGTTCAGTATTTGATGATTTTCAAGCCCAACCCTAAAATCGATGCCCTTGCGCCTGAGTTCTTTATTGCTTTCTTGTTGCTGGGACTGTTGGTGTCCAGTGGGATTCTAGCGTATTGGTTGTTGGGGCCCTTGTTGAAATTGCAACGGGTGGCACGCAGCTTTGGCAAGGGTGATATGTCGGTGCGTGTGGAAGGTGGATTGGCTCGACGGAATGATGCGATTGGTAAGCTGGCCCACGAATTTAACGAAATGGCGGAGCGTATAGAAGACTTGCTGTCTTCGAAAGAGCGCTTAATGCGCGATGTTTCCCATGAATTGAGAACACCCTTAGCTCGAATTGAAGTTGCCTTGACCATTGCGGAAGATAAGCACGGCGAAAAGCAGCAAGAAAAATACCTAGACCGTATACGTACTGAGTTGCATGAGCTCGATGAGCTCATTGGTCAGGTGCTTAACTTGAGCCGTCTTGAGGAGTCTTCTTTGAAAAAAGAGAAGATGCAACTGCAAGAATGGTTGGATGAAATTGTGGCGGACGTCAATTTCGAGAGCCAACTTAAAGGGATCTCTGTTTCCAAGGTTGGTGATAAGCCAGAGAGCATGGTGGGCGACCCTTTGCAGCTTCGTCACGCTATTGAAAATATTCTGCGCAATGCATGTTGTTATGCATCAGACGGCGGCTTGGTTGAGGTAGTGACAGAGCAAGTGCAGCAGGAAGTGCTGATATATGTCCGGGATAATGGGCCAGGTGTAGAAGAAGAAAAACTGGACAAAATCTTCCATGCTTTTTATCGCACCGATGAGTCCAGAGGTTCTTCAAAAGGTGGTTTTGGTGTGGGAATGACCATAGCTCAGCGTATTGTCAGAGCACACAAAGGTGAAATTAGTGCTAAAAATCGTCCGCAAGGAGGTTTAGAGGTCTGTTTTCGTTTGCCTGTGACCTAAATTACAGAAAAGGGCCATAAACTACTTGTTATTCTATGTACGCCTAGGTAGGATTCACGCCGCAAGTTGGCCAGACAGTCGCCGCCTCTATGAGGGGGAGGAAAGTCCGGGCTTCGCAGGGTAAAGTGCCAGGTAACGCCTGGGGGGCGTGAGCCTACGGAAAGTGCAGCAGAAAATATACCGCCTAAGCAGTTTACTGCCGGTAAGGTTGAAATGGTGCGGTAAGAGCGCACCGCGCGACTGGTAACAGTTCGTGGCATGGTAAACCCCACTTGAAGCAAGACCAAATAGGAACTCATTGGCGTGACCCGCGCTGAGTTCGGGTAGGTTGCTAAAGACGTGCAGTGATGTACGTATTAGATGAATGGCTGTCCACGACAGAACCCGGCTTATCGGCCAACTTGCTTTTCTTCTCCCTTTTGTGCTTTTTGTTTTGTTCTGCCCAGTGCTGCCTTTGTCGTTCCATTCTTAATGCTAGAAGCAAGCAAGTTAATCGTTCTTTCCCACTTCGTCCCACTTTTTATGTGTCTGCTGTGTTGTTTTGCCTTTTATTCTTTTTTTCTCTTCGTTTCTTAATATTTCGACTGCTTGCTTCTGTCTTAATGTGTAATCGAGGGCAGCTTTTTGCCTAATTTTGCCTTTTTTGCAAATTCTTTTTACCTTTTTTGAAGAATGGTGTTAAATTGTGGGATAAAGTGTCGATAAGTGGGATATGAGCTTGTTTCGAGGGATTCATCAGGTCAGTGCAGATGCTAAGGGGCGTATGTCGCTCCCAGCCCGCTTGCGCGATGAATTAGCTCAATACGATGATGAAGGTGTTGTGGTAACCATAGACCCTGTGTCTCGCTGTCTACTGCTGTACCCCGTCGTTGAGTGGGAACAAATACAAGCCAAGCTAGATAAATTGCCCAGCTTTCAACCGCAAGCTAGGCGATTACAGCGCTTATTAGTGGGGCATGCTACAGACTTAGATGTAGACAAAGCGGGGCGAATTTTATTGCCTGCGCCATTACGTGAGTTTGCTAAGTTAGATCGCAAGTTAACGATTCTAGGTCAGGGTAAAAAGCTCGAAATCTGGAGCCAAGCAGAGTGGGAAGCTCAGCGAGAAGATTATTTAGCAGAAGATGCATTAGACGACTTACAACTTGAAACCATGATGGATATATCTCTATGACAAACCCAATGGCTGAACACATTAGTGTCATGCTGAATGAATCGGTAGATATGTTAGTGACAGATGCTGACGGATTCTATGTAGATGGGACATTTGGTCGCGGAGGCCACACAAGGTTGGTCCTAGATAGGCTGGAAAAAGGCCGTTTGCTGGGATTTGATAAAGACCCAGTCGCCATTGGTTTTGGTCGTGCGCTAGAGCAAGACGACAGTCGATTCCAGATAGTACAAGACAGTTTTGCCGCTATGTCAGAGCACATCCCCAGCGTCTTTGGTGTCGATAAAGTGGATGGCATTATGATGGACCTAGGGGTCTCATCTCCACAACTTGATGATGCCGAACGTGGCTTCAGTTTCATGAATGATGGCCCATTGGATATGCGCATGAACCCTGATAAAGGGCAGAGTGCAGCAGAGTGGATTGCCGTGGTCGATGAAAAAGAGTTGGCTGATGTCATGTACCAATATGGCGAAGAGCGTTTCTCTCGTCGTATTGCTAAGGCAATTTGTGACTACCGTTCACACACCCCCATAGTCTCCACATTGCAGTTGGCAAAAATTGTTGCTGAAGCCAATCCAGCTTGGGAAAAGGGTAAAAACCCTGCAACTCGTGCATTCCAAGGTATTCGAATTCATATCAATAATGAATTGGGCGATCTAGAAGTGGGTTTAGAAGCGGCAACGCAAGCGCTGAAAGTAGGCGGCCGATTGGTCGTAATCAGCTTTCACTCTCTAGAAGATCGCATGGTAAAGCGCTTTATGAAACTTAAGTCGAAAGGGCCTGAGCTACCACGCCATTTACCCATTCAAAATGCGCATTTAGATATTAAGTTTAAAACCGTGGGTAAGGCTATTAAGCCTTCAAAATCGGAAGTCAGTGACAATGTTCGATCTCGCAGCGCCGTGTTGCGAGTGTTGGAGAAGATCAGTGATTAAGAAGGTGAAATTCTCTCTTGCAGCTTATGTAGGAGGAGTTTTTATCTTGGCAGTGGTATCCATTGCTGTGGTGATACAGGTGTATCAATTTAGAAAGGATTTCTCGCATCTTCAGGTATTGAAGAAGGCTGAAATTAATTACGAAGTAACTTGGGGGCAGCTGTTGTTAGAGCAAAGTGCGTTAACACAACCTGGCCGTTTAGAGCAGTATGCAATTAAAGATTTAAACATGCATGCGCCCACGCAAGATGAACTCATAATAGTGAAACCATGAAACAAGATAACGGATTAATTCACCCAGGAAAATGGCGCTTTGTTTTTATATATGGTGCTGCGCTTTGCCTCTTTTTGGTGGCGGGTTGGCGCTTATTTCAATTGACTGTACTGGATAAAGAATTCTTGCAAAACCAAGGTGAGATTCGTGCTGTACGTACGGAGGCTATACCTGCTACCCGAGGCATGATTCTGGATCGCCGTGGTGAGCCTTTGGCCGTCAGCACACCTACTTGGACCATAGTGGCAAACCCTAAAGCCTTGTGGAAAATGGATTACGATCCAAAGACAGGTGAAGGTCCTGAGCAAGAAATTGAACGATTAGCTCAGGTGATGGGAGTTGGTACCGCCTGGTTGCGTGAACGCTTTGAACGAAATAAGTCTCGCTCTTTTATGTACCTAAAGCGCCAGCTTCCTCCACACGAGGCTGACGTGATCATGGCGGCAAAAATAGAAGGGGTCACTAAAACTAAAGAGTACAAGCGCTTTTATCCAGCGGGTGAAGTCGCCTCTCATGTGGTGGGTTTTACCAATATCGACGATAAAGGCCAAGAAGGCATTGAGCTGGCTTATGACAGCGCCCTGCAAGGTCAGTATGGTAAACGTACGTATGTAAAAGACTTAAGAGGCAATATTATCCGTGGAGTCGGCGAGGAAGTCGCCGAAAAACCAGGTGACAACATTGAGCTGAGTATTGATTTACGCCTGCAGTATTTAGCCTACCGAGAGCTGAAAGCAGCGGTAACCGAACATAGAGCAACTTCTGCTTCGGCAGTAATACTGGATGTGAAAACAGGCGAAATTCTTGCCATGGTTAACCAGCCTTCGTACAACCCTAATGACCGCTCGGAGCTGGCCTATGAAGAGTTAAGAAACCGTGCGGTGATTGATTTGTTTGAGCCAGGTTCTACCATGAAGCCTTTTACTATTTCTACGGCTCTAGCATCCGGTCAATATACAACGGAAACGCAAATTAACACCGCTCCTGGTTACATGCGTTTCGGGCGTTTTACCATTCGTGATGCAACCAATTACGGAACGATTGACCTTGAAAAACTGCTGATTAAATCCAGTAACGTTGGCTCCTCTAAGATTGCCTTATCTTTGCCGCAAGATGCGATTTGGAACATGGACTATGAGCTGGGTATTGGCTCGCCAGTGGGTATTGGTTTCCCTGGTGAGGCCAGTGGGGTATTGCCTTCACACCCTAAATGGCACCCTTCTGAACTTGCCACGCTTGCTTACGGTTATGGTTTATCTGTTTCCACATTGCAATTGGCGCAAGCTTATATGACATTGGCAAACGATGGTTACAAGGTACCGGTAACTATTTTTAAACAAGACATTCCGGGCGCTGGTAAGCAAGTTATCCCGACAGGCGTTTCGAAAGATGTGGTAAAAATGCTTGAGGCGGTCGTGCAGAGAGGGTCTGGCAAAGCTGCAAAAATTCCAGGTTATCGTGTCGCAGGTAAAACAGGTACCGTCCATAAAGTTGGATCAAAAGGTTATGAGTACGATCAATATATCGCACTTTTTGCAGGTATGGCGCCGGCTTCTAATCCACGATTAGCGATGGTTGTGATGGTGAATGACCCGAAAGGTCGAGAGTATTATGGTGGTGAGGTAGCCGCCCCTGTGTTTTCACGTGTTATGGAAGGTGCCTTGACTACTTTGAATATATCGCCTGATTTACCGGAAGGTTTACGGGAAGTACGAGTGGACAAAAAAACGATTCCCTATCAGGTGGCACAAGGAGGATAAATGCTTCAAATACCCCATCAAGAACTCCTCGAACTGGCAGGGCTCTCTTATGAGAGTGACCTGCCAGAATTGTTTTATACCCATATAGAAACAGACAGCCGAAAAGTAACCTCTAAGGCTGTTTTTTTTGCGCTACCCGGTGTGTCTAGTCAAGGCTGGGATTACTTGCAGCAGGCCGCAGAAAACGGGCTAAAAGTTGCAGTTGTGCCGAAAGGGTTGGGGTTGGCCGTGACAGGGTTGACCTTGCTGGAGGTGCAAGATCCTAAAGCGTTAATGCTGGCATGTTTAGAGCGTTATTGTGGTGCTTTACCTGCCCACCTAGTGGCGGTAACGGGGACCAACGGTAAATCCTCTATTTGTTATTATCTGGCGCAACTCGCTCAGGCAGTTGGTATGCACAGTGGTTTAGTAGGGACCTTTGGAATAGGTCAGCTCGATAACTTACAAGAAGCAAGCCAAACCACGCCAGACCTTTTATCCATGCATAAGACTTTGCGCGTAATGGCTGAAGAGGGGGTGAATTTCGTATCCTTCGAGGCTTCTTCTCATGCGCTAGACCAAGGTCGCATAGACGGCTTACCCTTTGCAAGCGCGGTGTTTTCAAATTTGACTCGTGATCATCTGGATTACCATGGGGACATGGCAAATTATGCTGAGGCAAAAAGAAAGCTGTTCGAATTTGAAAGTGTCAAACGAGCGGTGTTCTGCCTTGATGATAACTATGCTCACTTTATGAGTGAAACAACACGTGCTGAGCGAATTTTTTATAGTCAGCAAAACGATCAAGCCCAGTTCTTTGCAAAAGGGCTGATTTTTAAACCCACTGGTTGTGAGTTCTCTTTACTGACTCCAGAAGGTGAGTGTAAAGTTTTCTTGCCTTTGTTAGGCTTGTTCAATGTACAAAATGCCCTTGCTGCTTTGTCTGCACTTTGGGATAAAGTGGCCGATAAAGCCTTGCTGATATCGGCTCTTGGGCAACTGCAAGGTGCACCAGGTCGGATGGAAAAAGTGGAGCGTGAAGGAGCTCCATTGGTGGTAGTGGATTACGCTCATACTCCAGATGCGTTGAGTGTCGCTTTGCAAGCCGTCAAATCCCATTGTGATGGCCAATTATATTGTGTGTATGGTTGTGGCGGTGACCGAGACCGAGGTAAACGTCCTCTGATGTCGCAAGCTGCTCTTGCGGGTTGCGACTTTCCTGTTTTAACCAGTGATAATCCAAGAACCGAATCCGTCCAACAAATTCTAGATGATGCGTTAGTGGGTGTAGATGTTACTGCAATCAAAGTGATTGCCGATCGTCGTCATGCCATTGAGCAAACGATTAAAATGGCAGGACCTAACGATGTGGTGTTGATCGCTGGTAAAGGTCATGAAAATTATCAAGACATTGAAGGGGTTAAGCACCACTTTGATGACCGAGAAGAAGCCCAAAGGGTGCTAAATAATTATGTTGGTTAACTTGTTATTAAGTCATATTGCTGATGTTTGCCAAGGGGAGTTGGTTGGCCCAGATCAGCTGGTTGAGCATGTTGTTACCGATACTCGTAAAATCACCGAAAAAAGCTTGTTTATTGCTTTGGTTGGAGAGCGCTTTGATGGTCATGACTACGCTCAAGACGCTTTGGAGCAAGGCTCTGTTGCGGTGCTCTCACAGCAAGATTTAGCCATTACTTGCTATGTTAAGGTGGAAAATACCGTGACCGCATATGGCCAATTGGCACGCTATATTCGAGATCAATTTACGGGACCAGTTGTCTGTATTACGGGAAGCAATGGTAAAACAACTGTAAAAGATTGGTTGGCTCAGTCTGTTGCTGATAAAACTGTGTTAAAAACCCTCGCCAATTTGAATAACCAAATAGGTGTGCCACAAACTTTATTTGGTTTGCGGCCTGATCACGAGTTAGCCATCGTGGAAACGGGTACAAGCTACCCCGGGGAAATTGAGCGTCTTGCCAGTATTGCTCACCCAGACGTGGTGATTCTAACCAATGCAAGTGGTAGCCATTTTGAAGGTTTTGGAAACCTTCAAGGTATAGCAATAGAGAAAGGTCAGTTGATCTCTGGGAGTCAGCCGAATGCAGTGGTAGTGCTCAACCGAGATGACGGTTTCTTTGATTACTGGCATAACTTAGCACAAGGTCGGAAAGTGTTGGCATTTGGCTTTACTAATGCCGCGGACTTGTGGGCGGATGAGGTCGCTCTGGCAGGCGACTACAGTGATGTAACCTTGCACTATGATGGCTTATCAGAACAAGTGCGAGTAGCAATGCCAGGTAAGCATCAGATCGCTAATGGAATGGCGATAGTATTGGCTATGTTGGCGTTGGGGTACGAGTTTTCTGTAGCGGTGCAGCAATTATCAAAACCCAGTGTGGTGGCAGGGCGATTAGAGAGATTGTGCACAAAAAATGGAGCTCTATTGATCAATGATTGTTACAATGCTAGCCCATCGTCTGTGGAAGCGGCAATCGATGTTTTGGTGATGCAAAATGCTACTGGATCCTGGTTAATTTTAGGTGCACTAGGTGAGCTAGGTGATCAATGGCAAGAAATTCATGCGGCTTTAGGTCGCTATGCTGCTTCAAAGGGCGTAAAGAATTTAGTGTGTGTTGGTGAGGTAGCAGCCATTGCTGGTCGCGCTTTCGAACAGAGTGGTGGCAAGGCGGTGTTTTGTCACAATCACCAAGACGCCGCTAAACAAGTGCAAGAACTCAATGAAAATCATGCCATTTTAGTGAAAGGCTCACGCTCCGCTAAAATGGAAAATGTTATTAAGGCATTAATTAATTAAGGACTATCCTTACCAATGTTGCTTCTGCTAACCGCTTACTTAAGTAAGTACTTTACATTCTTCTCAGTATTTAACTATCTCTCTTTAAGAGCAATTTTAGGGGTGTTAACCGCCTTAGCTATTTCATTGCTTATCGGCAATAAAGTAATCGTGCTTTTGCAGCGCTTGCAGATTGGTCAGGCGGTTCGTGATGATGGCCCTCAGTCTCACTTAAGCAAGGCGGGTACACCAACAATGGGTGGTGCGCTGATCATTTTCTCTATTGCTATCAGTACTTTGCTATGGGGCGATTTGAGTAATCAGTATGTTTGGGTTGTGCTATTGGTGATGCTGTCCTTTGGGTTGATAGGTTGGGTAGACGATTACCGCAAAGTGGTGGAGAAGAACCCACGTGGCTTGCCCGCTAAGTGGAAATATTTGTGGCAAAGTGTGTTTGGTCTGGCAGCGGCGGTGTATTTGTTCTTTACTGCCAGCACGCCTGCAGAAACGGCCTTGATCGTACCTCTGTTTAAAGATGTCGCCATTCCTTTAGGCTTCTTCTTCATTGTGTTGACTTACTTCGTTATTGTCGGGACCAGTAATGCGGTTAACCTGACAGATGGCTTAGACGGATTGGCAATAATGCCCACGGTAATGGTAGGCGGAGCGTTAGGTGTGTTTGCTTACCTTACCGGTAATATTCGCTTTGCAGATTACCTACTAATTCCCTATGTGCAAGGTTCTGGAGAATTAATAGTCTTCTGTGCGGCGCTTGCCGGAGCTGGCTTAGGCTTTTTGTGGTTTAACACTTATCCTGCGCAAATTTTTATGGGGGATGTCGGGTCATTGGCGTTAGGTGCTGCCTTAGGTGTCATTGCCGTGATTGTTCGCCAAGAGCTTGTGCTGTTCATTATGGGTGGGGTCTTTGTAATGGAAACCGTATCGGTTATTTTGCAGGTCGCCTCATACAAGTTGACCAGGCGACGGATTTTTAGAATGGCGCCTATCCACCACCACTTTGAATTGAAAGGTTGGGCGGAGCCAAAGGTGATTGTACGTTTTTGGATCATCACGGTTTGTTTGGTGTTAATTGGCTTTGCTACGTTAAAAGTTCGATAGGTGTATAGACATGTCGTTAATTAGTTCCGATCGTATTCGTGCCGTGGTTGGGTTAGGGGTGTCTGGCTTATCTTGTGTGCGTTTTTTAGCCGAAAAAGGGTTGGATTTTTTTGTTGTCGACTCCCGTCCTAACCCTCCCGGTTTAGAAGAGGCGAAGGCATTTTGTCCCCCTGAGCGAATTCATACCGGAAGTTTAGACGTACTCGAAAGCTTGGGTGTGACTGAGCTTTTTGTGAGTCCTGGTATTCCATTAAGCACGCCGATATTACAACGTTTGGCTGAGCGTGGTGTGGCCATGCGTGGTGACATTGATTTGTTTCGTGAATATGTGAAAACGCCTTTTGTCGCTATTACGGGTTCTAATGCAAAAAGTACGGTCACTACTTTAGTGGCAGAATTGCTCAACGCTAGTGGTAAAAAAGCACTAGCTGGTGGGAACCTTGGGTTGCCAGCGTTAGACCTACTGGCTGAGTCTGTAGACTTTTACGTTCTAGAGTTATCCAGCTTCCAGCTGGAAACCACACCCGCCCTACAAGCCGATCTTGCTTGCCTTTTAAATGTGTCAGAAGACCATATGGATCGCTATCAAGATTTATATGAGTACCAACGGACAAAACAACGAATCTATCGTGGTTGTAAAGCGGCTGTGTGCAACAAGCAAGATATCCTAACGGCTCCCTTGCTGGCTGAGAATACCCCGGTTAGAGCGTTTACAACCAAAAGTCCTGATCTAAAAGAATTTGGACTTCTTCCAGACGAGCAGGGTGCTTGGTTATGTCGAGGGGTGGAGCGTCTTTATCACACATCTGACATTAAGTTGAAAGGGGCTCATAATCACGCAAATATTTTGGCGGCCTTAGGGATTCTTGAGCTTCTCGGAGTGTCCATTAAATCAGCAGAAATCGCCGCTACATTGGCAGAGTTTTCTGGTTTGCCACATCGTTGCCAAACCACTCGAACTTTAGAGGGTGTAACCTATATTAATGATTCTAAAGGCACGAATGTTGGGGCAACACTTGCGGCCTTGGAGGGCTTGGGGGATAAATCGCGTCGACATATACACCTTATTTTAGGTGGTGAAGGAAAGGGTGCTGATTTTCGTTCCTTGAAGAAGCCCATCAGTGAATTTGTCCAAACACTCTATTTATTTGGTCGCGATGCTAAACTGATTGCTGAGGCGTTAGCGGGAGCCAATGTAGACATGCAATTTTTCCCCAATTTGGAAAGCATTGTTGAAACGGCCCGTAGCCATGTGGAGTCAGGTGATTTAGTGCTATTTTCACCCGCTTGCGCCAGTTTTGATATGTACCAAAGCTTTGAGGCAAGAGGGGATCATTTTCAGCAATTGGTACATGCTCTATGAATGTAATGGCCTATCTTGACCGGGTGTCACTGCGTGAATTTCAACGAGTGGATCCTTGGTTTTTGATTGCGACAGTGGCTATCTTGGCGTTGGGTATTGTGATGGTGGCCAGCGCTTCCATTTCTATCTCCGTTAGTTCCTATGGTCACCCCTTCTTCTTTATGGGGCGCCAATGTCTTTATTTGGTTCTCGGTTTGATCTTTGGCTATATGATGTTGTCTTTGCCCACTCAGCAACTGCAAAAGTGGGGTATTTGGATGATGTTGCTCTCTTTCGCATTGCTGGTGTTGGTATTAGTGCCAGGTATTGGTAAAAGTGTGAACGGCAGCCAGCGTTGGATCAATCTTGGCGTGTTTAACCTGCAGGCCTCCGAAGTCGCGAAAGTCTGTATGGTAGTGTACATTTCAGGCTATCTTGTTAGACGAGCTGATAACCTGCGTAAGGGTTGGGTTGGCTTCTTGCTGCCTTTATCGTTGAGCATTGTTTTTCTTGTGTTTCTGCTGCTAGAGCCAGATTTTGGCGCTTCCGTTGTGTTGTTAGGAACCGTTATGGCGTTGCTGTTTTTGGGGGGCGCGCCTTTGTATCAGTTTATTGTTTTAGTTACCCTTGCGCTCATCGCTTTGGCAGCAGTGGCAATGGGGGAGAGTTATCGGGTAAAGCGTTTAACTAACTTTCTAGACCCTTGGGCTAACCCTTTCAGTGAGGGGTACCAATTGAGTCAAGCACTTATCGCTTATGGGCGGGGTGAATGGTTTGGTCTTGGCCTGGGGAATAGCGTTCAAAAACTGTCTTACCTTCCAGAAGCCCACACAGACTTTGTGTTCTCTATATGGGTGGAAGAAACAGGTCTTGTTGGTGGTCTGCTACTGATTTCCCTATTCGCTTTATTGGTCAGTCGAATATTTAGAATTGGACATAAAGCCTTGGCGTTATCCCGTCCTTTCTGCGGTTATATGTGTTTTGGCTTTGCCATATTGATTTTAGCTCAAGTGATTATCAATGTAGGGGTAAATACAGGCTTTCTACCAACCAAAGGATTAACGCTACCATTAATTAGTTATGGTGGTAGTAGCCTGATCATTACCTTGGGCAGTTTGTTTGTCGTGGCCAGAGTAGATGTTGAAAATCGTCGATTGTTGGCGACCGAATCGTTAGAAGATACAGTAAAAGGTAGTGTGAATGTCGGATCTTAAAAAAGTCGCCATTATGGCTGGAGGAACAGGAGGGCACATCTACCCTGCTCTTGCTTGTGCGCATGCCTTTACCGATCGTAATGTTGAAGTGCAATGGCTTGGCTCTAAAGGTGGCATGGAGGAAAAGCTCGTTCCAGAGCAGGGCTTTAAAATGCATACCTTGTCGATTAAAGGGGTGCGTGGTAAAGGAGTGTTAGGACTTATTGCTGCGCCCTTTAGAATATTGCATGCCATTGGGCAAGCGGTCGCCATTTTACAGAAAATGAAGCCCGATGTGGTGTTAGGTATGGGGGGCTTTGTTGCCGGACCAGGTGGTATCGCCGCTAAGCTGTTGGGTATTCCTTTGGTGATTCATGAGCAAAATGCCATTGCAGGCACCACGAATCGTTTGTTAGCCAAGGTCGCCAATGTCAAGCTGCAAGCCTTTGATCAAGCTTTAGACGGAGCCATGCATGTAGGAAACCCTATCCGCAAGGATATTTTGCGCCAGTTACACAGGCCATCAAGGCTAGACAAAGCGAGACCCTTAAAATTACTGGTGGTCGGTGGCAGTCTTGGTGCAAAAGCGATTAATGATTTGGTGCCGCAACTGTTAAGTCAGTGGCCGCATTCCCAGCGTTTGGATGTTTGGCATCAAACGGGTGTGAGAAACCATCAAGAAGTCATGTCACAATATGCTCAACTAGAAGTTGAAGCTCGTGTTGAGCCTTATCTAGAGAATATTAATCAGGCTTATTATTGGGCTGATATGGTGCTGTGCCGAGCAGGGGCTATGACGGTTAGTGAACTAGCGGTTGCTGGCTTGCCTGCTATTTTTGTGCCTTATCCCCATGCCATAGATGATCATCAAACAGCCAACGCCCGCTATTTAGAAAAAGTCGGTGCGGCTTATTTGTTGCCTCAGCCAGAGTTGAACGTAGAAAAGGTTATGGCTCTGCTGACTGAGCTAATTGAAAACGACGAAAAATTATTAGAGATGGGTGATAAAGCCAAAATGGTTGCTCATCCAAACGCCACTCAAGATGTGGTGATGCATTGTTTAAGGTTGATGAAAGTATGATAGAAACAAAGACTCAGTATGATATTCCGGCCATGCGTCGTATTCAAAACATCCACTTTATCGGTATTGGTGGGGTAGGTATGTGTGGCATTGCTGAAGTGCTGCATAACCAAGGTTATCAGGTGTCAGGGTCTGATTTGAATGCTTCTGCAACGACTCAGCGCCTGGAAGAGTTAGGAATAAAAGTCTATTTGGGTCACCAAGAAACCAATGTGTATGAGGCGCATGTTATAGTTGTGTCTACTGCCATCAACGAAGAAAACCCAGAAATTATTTGGGGTAAAGAGCACCGTATTCCTATTGTAAGAAGGGCGGAAATGCTAGCGGAGCTGATGCGCTATCGCCACGGAATAGCGGTTGCAGGAACGCATGGTAAGACCACTACCACCAGTTTAATGGCGTCAGTATTGGCGGCAACTGGTGAAGCGCCTACTTTTGTGATTGGTGGGCGTCTTACGAGTGCGGGCACAAATGCTCAGCTTGGCAGCAGTTCTTATTTGGTAGCAGAGGCCGACGAAAGCGATGCTTCTTTCCTTCATTTGCAACCTCAAACGGTCATAATTACCAACATAGATGAAGATCACATGGACACCTATGGTGGGGATTTCGAAAAGGTTAAGCATACCTTTGTGGAATTCGTACATAACTTGCCTTTCTATGGTTTGGCTGTGCTTTGTGTTGACGATGAGAATGTAAGGGAGATCCTGCCTTCTTTGAGTCGCCCAGTATTGACCTATGGTATTGATCAGAAAGCAGATTTTTATGCGACAGATATTGTTCAAAAAGGCCGTTTTTGTGAGTTTTTAGCTCATCGCCCTGAAGGTGAACCACTGAAAATTCGTTTGCCTATGCCTGGGCGTCATAATGTATTGAATGCACTGTCTACAATTGCGGTGGCAACGGACTTAAATGTAGACGATGCAGCAATCCAGCTTGGCTTAATGGGCTTCGAAGGGGTGGGGCGTCGCTTCCAAGAGCAAGAGCCGCTTAGTATTGCTGATGGCTCGCAAGTGATGTTTGTAGACGACTATGGCCATCACCCGAGTGAGGTGCTAGCAACCATAAAGGCGATTCGTGCTGGTTGGCCTGAAAAGCGTTTGGTGATGGTGTATCAGCCTCACAGATACTCACGTACCCGTGACCTGTACGAAGACTTTGTGCGAGTTTTATCAAAGGTTGATGTCTTGCTCTTGTTGGATGTTTACGCCGCAGGTGAAGCCCCAATAAATGGTGCAGATAGCCGATCTTTATGTGGCAGTATCCGTCAATTAGGCTCGGTTGACCCTATTCATATTGCGGATGTAGAGGATCTTAACTCGATCCTTAAGAATATTTTACGTGAAGGTGACCTCTTGATTACTCAGGGGGCTGGTAACATAGGTAATCTTTCTAAGAAACTGTCTGAGGATGGGATTTAATATGGCGAAGCCTTTAAAGGATGCCGTGATCGCGGTGATTTACGGTGGCCGTTCAGCAGAGCGTGAGGTGTCACTGCAAAGTGGCGACATGATTGCTAAGGCTTTGTCAGAACAAGGCTATCAGGTAGTTGCATTAGATTTATACGGCCCAGGAGGTGGGGAAGACCCCATCGCCCAATTGCAGTCCGTTTCTTTTGATCTCGCTTTCATTGCACTACATGGCGGTGAAGGAGAGGACGGTACCTTGCAAGGGGTTTTGAATATGTTGGGTAAGCCCTACACAGGAAGTTCTCCTTTAGCCTCAGGGTTTGCCATGGACAAGGTGCTGACTAAGCGTTACTGGAAGGGGATTGGCATCGCAACGCCCGCCTACCTTTCTTTTGAAGGGCAAGCGAATATTGCAGAAATTGAATCGCAAATGACTTACCCCTTAATTGTGAAGCCATCTCATGAGGGTTCCACCATCGGCATTAATAAAGCGGATGATCGACAAGGCTTAGAAAGTGCTCTAGAGCAGGCCTTACAATATGACTCTGATATCTTGGTTGAAGAGTTTGTTGATGGGCCTGAGTATACTGTGTCTATTATTGATGGTGTGGCATACCCAGCCATTGGCCTGAAAGCCTCGCAAGAACATGTGCTGTATGACTACGACGCCAAATACCTGGCAGATGACACTGAGTATCTATTGCCGTGCGGCTTGAATGAAGACGACGAAAATGAGTTGCTTCAGTTATCACTCGAAGCGTATGAGTCCCTTGGCTGTAGTGGTTGGGGGCGAGTGGATGTGATGCGTGATAAGCAAGGCAAGTTTTGGGTGCTGGAAGTGAATACGGCGCCTGGTATGACGTCTCATAGCTTGGTTCCTATGTCGGCTCAACATGCAGGCTTAAGTTATGGGCAATTAGTTGAGAAAATTGCCTTGAATGCCTGGCAAAAAGTAGGTCAAAACTGATCATGAGATTGGCTGCGCTCATTGGTGCCATCCTATTGGTTTTGGTGGCGACCTTTCAAGATGACGACCCCCTGCAGGACTGGTTTCAGATTGAACAAATAAACGTTGAAGGTGACCTCAAGTACACCAATCAGCAAGCTCTTGCTAGTGAGTTTAATTCGTTGCTGGGAACCAGTTTGTTTGATCTGTCTGCTGTGGATTTAGTTGCTGTCGTTGAGGCGTCTCCTTGGGTGGAAAAAGCCCAGGTGCGTAAAGTGTGGCCCAATGAGCTTACTATTATCGTTGAAGAACATACTCCTTTGGCCTACTGGCAAGAGGGGCAATTAATTTCCACTAAGGCGGTGACCTTTGTGCCGTCTTCTATTCCCGATTTGCCGATTCCTCATTTGTATGGGCCTGAAGGCTCTAGTGATGTCGTACTAGAACAGTTTGGTTTGATCAGCCAGGTGTTGTCAGGCGGAGATTTACGAATCGTTACATTATCTTTAGAGGCTCGTGGAGCTTGGAGTGTCACCTTTGGCAACGGTTTGCAGGTAAAGCTAGGCAGAGAGGAAATTTTAGAGCGTTTACAACGCTTTATCACGGTGTATAAAAGTGATTTATCAGGTAGAATAGGCCGGATAACTTCCGTTGATGCTCGTTATCCTCATGGGGTAGCCGTGGGTTGGAAGGAAGTTGAGTAAAAATTGGCCTGTTTGTTGCTAAGTTTTGTTTGGAGTGAGGTTTTGACAGCACATTATACCGGGACGGTGAAATGATAGTTGGGTTAGATGTAGGTACATCAAAAGTCATTTGTTTGGTAGGCGAGGTTCAGTCTGACGGCAGTTTAGAGATTGTCGGTATTGGTTCGCATCCTTCCAAAGGAATGAAGCGCGGAGTCGTCATTAATATTGAGTCTACTGTGCAATCTATCCAGCGAGCTGTTGAAGAAGCAGAGCTAATGGCTGGCTGCAATATCCACTCAGTTTACGTCAGTGTGGCAGGTAGCCATATTCGCAGCCTAAATTCCCACGGTATCGTGGCGGTAAAAGGTGGCGAAGTTGAACGTGAAGATATTGATAGGGTAATTGATGCGGCTCAGGCCGTTCCTATCTCATCTGATCAGCGTGTCTTGCACGTGTTGCCCCAGGAGTATCACATTGACTCCCAAGAAGGGATTAAAGATCCCCTTGGTATGTCTGGGGTGCGCTTAGAGGCGAACGTTCATCTTATTTCTGGTGCTTTGAATGCTATCGTGAATATTGAAAAGTGCATTCAGCGTTGTCAATTAGGCGTTGATGGCGTCATCTTATCTCAGTTAGCTTCTAGTGAGTCCTCTTTAAGTGACGATGAAAAAGAATTAGGCGTATGTTTGGTGGATGTTGGTGCGGGCACCTCTGATATAGCTGTTTGGATTGATGGCGCATTACATCATACCGCTGTTATTCCCGTTGCTGGGGATCAAGTGACCAATGATATTTCCATGGCGCTGCGGACTCCGACACAGCACGCCGAAGAGATTAAAGTGAAATACGCTTGTGCTATGTCTTCAATGGCATCTTCTGATCAGGTATTGGAAGTGCCCAGTGTTGGGGATAGACAGCCAAGATCAATTTCACGACACGCTTTGACGGAAGTGGTCGAGGCGCGTTATGAAGAAATTTACAATTTAGTTTTAGATGAATTAAGACGCAGTGGATTTGCTGAAAGAATCCCTGCAGGTATTGTCATTACTGGTGGTACGTCGTTAATGGAAGGCGCTTCCCAGCTAGCTGAAAAGATTTTTCAGATGCCGGTTCGCCTTGCGGCACCAGATAATGCTAAAGGAATGTCTGACATTGTCGATAACCCTATATATTCAACAGGCGTTGGATTATTGGCTTACGGAAGCAAAGAGGTAGAAGTGCCTTCCGCTCCGACCAAACCGACAATGACGAAGGCGCAAAATAAACGTGAAGTTTCAGGAATGATTAACAACGAAGCCAGCCCATCCTTCAGTGTACCGAAGGCATGGCAGAAGTTAAAAAACTGGTTCGCTGATCATATTTAATCAGGAATGAAAGAATTAATTAAGGAGCAACAGGTTCATGAACGTCTTTGATTTAGCCGATGAAAATTTATCTGAAAACGCCGTAATCAAAGTGATTGGCGTTGGTGGCGGTGGCGGTAATGCAGTCCGTCACATGCTGGATAACCAGTTAGAGGGTGTTGAATTTATTTGTGCCAACACCGACTCGAAAGCATTAACAGGATTTGATACGGGCGTTTCTTTGCAACTCGGTTCAGCCATCACCAAAGGCTTGGGTGCTGGGGCGAATCCTGCAGTAGGTAGAGATTCTGCCCTAGAAGACCAAGAGAAAATTACCCAGCTTTTAAGTGGTGCGGATATGGTCTTCATTACTGCTGGTATGGGTGGTGGTACAGGTACAGGTGCAGCTCCTGTGATTGCTAAGGTAGCTCGCGAATTAGGTATCTTGACTGTCGCTGTCGTTACTCGCCCATTCCCGTTTGAAGGTCGTCGTCGTGCAAAAGTAGCTGACGAAGGTGTTAAAGAATTACGCGATAATGTCGATTCATTAATTACAGTGCCTAATGAAAGATTGTTACCAGTGCTTGGTAAAAACATTTCATTGCTGAAGGCTTTTGGTGAAGCGAACAATGTTTTATACAACGCTGTTCAAGGTATTACTGACTTGATCATGCGTCCTGGCCTTATCAACGTTGACTTCGCAGACGTGCGTACTGTGATGTCAGAAATGGGCTTGGCAATGATGGGAACAGGCTCTGCCGCAGGCGAAGACAGAGCGCGTGTTGCAGCAGAAGCCGCAATTCACAACCCATTATTAGAAGATATTAATTTAAAAGGTGCCCGTGGTGTGTTGGTTAACATCACCGCTAACGAAGAGGTTGGACTGTCTGAGTTCACAGAAGTGGGTGGCATCATTGAAGAATACGCATCGGAAGATGCAACCGTAGTGATTGGTTGCGCGATTGATCCAAGTGTTGGTGATGAAATGCGTGTAACCGTCGTGGCGACAGGATTAGAAGGGCGTCCAGGTGTGGAAATGAAATCCGCCATGGGAGAGTCGGTAGTATCTTCTCAACCTGTTGCTTCTAAGGTAGAGCGAGTCGTGGAAGAAGTTGCTCAACCTGCTGCAGTCGTTAAGCCAGTAGCAGCACCCGTAGAAAGTGCTAGAAGTGAAACAGTAGAGAGTGCTCCTGAAGCTGAAGCGAGTGATTCAACTGAGTCAAACTCAGCGTCCGGTGGCGATAAGTTATCTTATTTGGACATTCCTGCGTTTTTGCGTCGACAAGCTGACTAGTTTGAGTAAAAAAGATGCAAAGTATACGTGGCGAATTGTATAAAAATCACGTAATTGATATTATTTATCAAATAGTAATATCATGTAATTAAATTGTAGGAATATCATGGTACGTCAACACACATTAAAAAACATTATTCGCGCGACAGGAGTGGGTTTACATTCCGGCGAGAAGGTGTATTTGACATTGAAGCCGGCGCCTGTCAACACAGGTATTGTCTTTGTTCGTACTGACCTGGATCCAGTTGTTGAAATCCACGGCGATGCACGAGCAGTTGGCTCAACAAATTTTGCAACGGCTTTATGTCAAGATGATGTGAAGGTTAGTACCGTTGAACACTTGCTTTCTGCAATGGCTGGCCTCGGGGTCGACAACGCTTATGTAGAAGTGAGCGCAAGTGAAATCCCATTGATGGACGGCAGTGCAAGCCCATTTGTTTTCTTGTTGCAGTCAGCAGGTCTTGAGGCGCAGAACGCACCTAAAAAATTCATCAAAATCAAGAAGCCTATCCGCGTTGAAGATGGCGACAAATTCGCCACTCTTGAGCCTCATAACGGTTTCCGTTTGTCTTTCGAGATTGATTTTGAGCACCCAGCAATCGGTGAAGATGTTCAAAGAACTTCTTTTGATTTCTCCACAACGACTTTCGTGAAAGAGATTAGCCGTGCTCGTACTTTTGGTTTTATGAAAGATCTTGAGTACTTTAAAGATAATAACCTAGCTCGTGGTGCCAACATGGATAACGCCATAGTGCTTGATGATTATCGTGTACTGAACGATGAAGGTCTTCGTTACCGTGATGAGCTTGTGCGCCATAAAGTATTAGATGCCATTGGTGATCTATACCTGCTTGGTCATTGTTTGATCGGCGAATACAAGGCTTATAAGTCTGGTCATGCTCTTAACAATAAGCTTCTGTTGGCTTTATTAGAGCAACAAGATGCTTGGGAATACGTTGCTTTTGAAGATGAATCTCAAGAATCTGCGATCTCTTATACGGACTCTGTATTAGTTGGTGCTTAATCTGTTCAAATAATCGACAGGTTTATCAGAAACCAGGCATTTTGCCTGGTTTTTTTGTATTTAAACCCTTGATATTTCATGTTTTGTCACACATTACCATGATAGACTCTATTTATTACTAATTGGCTACGTTGAATTCAAGATGTTGGGAAATGTAATTAAGAAAATCGTCGGTACTAAGAATGACCGAGAAGTAAAACGTTATAAAAAAGTTGTTGCGCAAATAAACAAGTTTGAAGAGACCATCAAAGGATTATCTGATGACGCTCTAACAGCTAAAACCAATGAGTTTCGCGAAAGATTAGCAAAAGGCGAAACAGTAGATGCCTTATTGCCTGAAGCTTTTGCGGTCGTTCGTGAAGGCAGTCAGCGTGTGATGGGGATGCGCCACTTTGATGTTCAGTTAATCGGTGGCATGGTGCTAAACGAAGGCAAAATTGCCGAGATGCGTACCGGTGAAGGTAAAACCCTAGTGGCAACCTTGGCTGTATATTTGAACGCTTTAACGGGCAAAGGTGTTCATGTAGTTACCGTGAACGATTACCTGGCCAAGCGTGATGCTAACTGGATGCGTCCGCTGTACGAATTTTTAGACATGAGTGTCGGTGTGGTGTTCTCGGGTCAAGAAAGGGACGAGAAAAAAGCCGCATACTTGTGTGACATTACCTACGGTACCAACAACGAGTTTGGTTTTGACTACCTAAGAGACAACATGGTTTTCCGTTTGGAAGATCGTGTACAGCGTGATCTTTACTTCTCAGTGGTCGACGAAGTTGACTCCATCTTAATTGACGAAGCGCGTACGCCTTTGATCATTTCTGGCGCTGTTGAAGACAGCTCAGAGCAATACCGCAAGATTAATGAACTTGCTCCTTTATTGGTGAAACAAGAAGAGAGCGAAGACGAAGAGGCAGAGCAAACCGGCCACTATGTATTTGATGAGTCTCAGCGAAGCATCGAATTAACGGAAGAAGGCCACTCTTTTGTTGAAGATTGGTTGGTTCAACAAGAAATGCTGCAAGAAGGGGATAGCCTTTACGCAGCAGGTAATCTGGCCTTATTGCATCATGTTCATGCGTGTTTGAAAGCCCATGTGATTTTCCAGAAGAACGTTGACTATGTTATTCAAGGTGACCAAATTGTCATTGTAGATGAGCATACGGGTCGTACTATGGCAGGTCGTCGCTGGTCTGAGGGTATTCACCAAGCGGTAGAGGCGAAAGAAGGGGTAACAATTCAAGCAGAAAGCCAAACTCTTGCTTCGACTACTTTCCAGAATTACTTCCGTTTGTATGAAAAGCTGTCTGGTATGACAGGTACGGCAGATACAGAAGCCTTCGAATTTCAGCAAATTTATAGCTTGTCTGTGGTGGTTATCCCAACTAACCGCGCTGTACAGCGTAAAGACTTCAATGATCTGATCTACATGTCCACACAGGACAAATTTGAGGCCATTGTTAAAGACATTGAAGATCATGTTGCTCAAGGTCGCCCCATTCTTGTGGGAACCGCGTCGATTGAATACTCAGAATTACTGTCAAACTTCTTAAACCAGAAGAAGATCAAACACAACGTATTGAATGCCAAGCAGCATGAGCGCGAAGCGGAAATTGTTGCGGAAGCGGGTCGTCCTGGTGCGGTTACCATCGCAACCAATATGGCGGGCCGTGGTACAGACATCATGTTGGGTGGTAACGTTCAGGTTGAAATTGCTCAGCTAGGCGAAAATGCGACGCAAGAGCAAATTGAAGCACAAAAGGCCGACTGGCAGCAACGTCACGAGGCTGTGTTAGCCGCAGGTGGTTTGCATATTATTGGTACTGAGCGACATGAATCGCGCCGTATTGATAATCAGCTACGTGGTCGTGCAGGTCGTCAGGGTGATGTAGGTTCTTCGCGTTTCTACTTATCCCTTGAAGACAACCTGATGCGTATTTTTATGTCTGAGCGCATTAAGAAAATGATGCTGGCGCTGGGCATGGAAAAAGGCGAGGCGATCGAGCATAAAATGGTGTCAAACGCCATTGAAAAAGCTCAGCGTAAGGTGGAAGGTCGCAACTTCGATATTCGTAAGCAATTGCTTGAGTACGATGATGTTGCTAATGATCAGCGTCAGGTTATTTATCGTCAGCGTTATGAAATGATGACCTCTGATGACTTGTCTGATGCCATTTCAGCCATGCGTGAAGAAGTGGTAGCAGGTATTATTGATGAGTTTATCCCGCCGCAAAGTATTTTTGATATGTGGGATCTTGAAGGCTTAGAAGAAAAAATTCGTAACGAGTTTGGCTTGGAACTGCCTATTTCTCAGTGGGTAGCAGAGGACAAGAAACTCTATGAAGAGCCATTGCGTCAGCGCATTCTAGATAACTTCATTGCTGATTACGAAAATAAACAGCAAGTAGCTGGTGAAGAGCCTCTGCGTCAATTTGAGAAGCAGGTTCTGTTACAAGTATTGGATACCCTATGGAAAGAGCACCTACAAACGATGGATATGCTGCGTCAGGGTATTCATTTACGAGGCTACGCTCAGAAAAACCCTAAACAAGAGTATAAACGTGAAGCCTTTGAGCTGTTCCAAAGTCTATTGGAGCAGATCAAATTTGAGGTGGTTCAGGTGATCACTCGTGTTCACGTGCAGTCGGCAGAAGAAGCTGAGAAAATCGAAGAGGCCCGCCGTCAGCAAGAACAGAAAACTCGTATGAGTATGTCTCGTGCTTTGCCAGAAGGCGAAACGACTGATTCTGAAGCAGCTTCCGATGGTCAGGAAGTACCTCGCGTAGGTCGTAATGAGTTATGTCCTTGTGGTTCTGGCAAAAAATATAAGCATTGTCACGGTAAGTTAGTTTAATAAGGGTTAAAGACATGGCTGTTGGATTATGGGATTTCCCAGCGATTCCTGAAATAAAAGGGGTGCGCTTTGGTATTGCTCAAGCAGGTATTAAAAAGCCAAATCGAAAAGACTTGGTGGTGTTTGAGTTGTCTGAAGGCGCCTCAGTTGCAGGGGTCTTCACGCAAAATGCTTTTTGTGCAGCCCCTGTACGACTTTGTCAAAAACACCTACAACTAGAAGCCCCAAGGTATCTATTAATTAATACGGGCAATGCCAACGCAGGAACAGGCAAGCCAGGCTTAGAAACGGCCCAGCAAACTTGTGATTTTCTAGCACAGCAGACTTCGGTTAACGCCAGTGCTGTGTTGCCGTTTTCAACGGGTGTGATTGGTGAGCCTTTACCGGTTGAAAAAATTGTGGAGGCGATACCTGAAGCCCTAGCAAATCTAGGTGTGGACGATTGGCGTTCGGCTGGTGAAGGCATTATGACAACTGATACACTACCAAAAGGTGCAGTTCAGTCTTTTGAGTTTGAGGGTAACACCTACACAGTGGCGGGCATTTCTAAGGGCGCAGGTATGATTCGCCCGAATATGGCTACTATGTTGGGTTATGTTTTTACTGACATTGCGATTGAGCAAGCTCTTTTGCAGAGCCTCTTAAAAACCGCTACAGATAAAAGCTTTAACCGCATAACAGTAGACAGCGACACTTCTACAAACGACTCTTGTGTGGCAGTGGCGACCGGTAAAGCGGGTAATCAGATGATCCAGTCCCTGGATGAGCCATTAGCGCAAGCTTTTGTTACGGCTTTTGAAAAAGTCATGCAGGACCTCGCTCATGCCATCGTGCGTGATGGCGAAGGGGCGACCAAGTTTGTTACTGTGGAAGTGGCGGGAGCGAAGCAAGAATCCGACGCTACTCAAATTGCTTTTGAAGTGGCGCATTCACCGTTAGTGAAAACTGCCTTGTATGCGGCTGACCCTAACTGGGGGCGTATTCTTGCGGTAGTGGGTCGAGCTGGCGTTGCAGGCTTAGATGTTGATAAGGTGCAGCTACACATTAATGGTGTGGAGATTGCCCGAGAAGGGGGCTTGTCTCCCGCTTACAGTGAAGAGCTTGGTCAGCAAGCTATGGCACCAGAAGAAATCCACATTGTCATCGATCTTGGTGAAGGGGATGCCTCTGACACTGTGTGGACTACTGACTTCTCCCATGAATACGTCACTATCAATGCGGATTATAGAACGTGAAGCAAGTACATGTGGCAGCTGGCATCATTATGCGCGACGATAGTGTGTTTATAGCACTGCGTAAGGCGGATCAGCATCAGGGTGGTTTATGGGAGTTTCCTGGTGGCAAGTGTGATAAGGGAGAAAGCTCAGAGCAAGCTCTATGTAGAGAATTGCATGAAGAGTGTGAAATCCAAGTGCAATCATGTCAGTTATTTCAAACAATTGCTCATGACTATGGCGATAAGCAGGTTAAGTTAGACTTTTTTTTAGTAAAAGAGTTTTTGGGTGAGCCTGTGGGTAAAGAAGGTCAAGAAGTAAAATGGGTTATGGTTAATCAATTGCTTGATTATCGATTTCCAGAGGCAAATCAACCCATTGTCGAGGCTCTCTTGTCGGCGCATTAAGCAAACTGATTAGATATAAAAAAAGGGCCTCATAATTGAGGCCCTTTTTTGTTTTACCCTTGGTCGTTAAGGATTTTAATCAATAGCTGGCGAATGGTTTGGGGTTCAAACGGTTTACCGCAGATGGCGTCAACACCTTGTTGGGCAACATTGGCAAGTTCGCTTTGGTCTGCGTTTGAGCTGACCATTAATATTGGAAGGTGGGAGAATTCTTGATGGTTGCGAATGGTTTCTGTGAGCTCTATGCCGTCCATTTCTGGCATGTTGTAGTCCGTGATCACAAGGTCGAAGTTGTTCAGGCTTAATTGCTCTAGTGCTTCTTTGCCGTTTTCAGCGTAAAGGATGTTATCGATACCCATGACATTCAGGGTTTTACTAATGTGTTTGCGAGCCATCTTGCTATCGTCTGTAACCAAAACACGAAGGCTTTCTGGCTCAAATAATTCGAGCTCTATGTCTTCCTCGCGGATTAAGTCGAGGGTGGCGTTAATGGCGCGCTGTAAGTCTTTCATATCAAAAGGCTTGGGTAAAATAGCTAATGCGCCTGATTGACGTAAATGCTCAAGATGCTCGCGGTTGCGCTCACTTGAGATCAAAATGAAGCATTGCTCTTCGGTATCTGGGTTGCTTCGTATTTGGTCTAATAGGTTGTCTGCTGTGCCATCTGGTAGATACATTGAGGATATAACAAGGTCAGGTGGGAAGTCGCTCAAACAGTCTAGTGCTGTAGCGATGCTGCTGGCGTATTCTATTTGTTGAATGCCCGCGCTGTGCAATGCTTGAGTAATAATTTTGCGCTGTGTATCAGAGGGTTCGACGAGTAAGAAAGATAATTCGTTAATTTGTAAATGATTAGACATGTAACAACAGCCTTACAATAAGAGTGGTAGGTAACCATGAATTTATCCTGATTTTATCATGGTAAATGCGTTAAAATGGGTAATTATTTGATGCGAGTGAGTAGACAGTTATGGCCATGGCGAGTGCTTGTCATATTTTGGTGAAAAACAAACCGGAAGCAGAAAAAATTAAAAGTCAGCTTGATAAAGGTGGCGACTTCCATAAGTTAGCAAAACAGTACTCTATATGCCCTTCTGGTAAGAAGGGCGGGGATCTTGGGGAGTTTCGTAAAGGCGATATGGTGCCAGCTTTCGATCGAGCCGTGTTTAATGGACCATTGTTAAAGGTGCAAGGCCCTATAAAAACACAATTTGGTTTTCATTTAATTAAAGTGCTTTACCGTTCTTAATATCAAGAGGAGAGTGTGATGAATGAACCGACTATGCTAGAAGAGCAATACTTTGTAGCGCCACAGATTTATGCAGAGGATTTGCCTCGTTTAAAAGAGTTAGGTTTTGAGCGTATTATTAATAATCGCCCAGACGGCGAAGTAGAAGATCAACCGACAGCCGCCGTTTTGCGCGAGCAAGCAGAAGCTTTGGACTTAGAGTATGTTGAAAATGCCATTGACCTTAAGGCATTGTCACAAGATCACGTGGTGAGACAATCCATTGCTATTGACCAAGATAAGAAAACTTTGGCTTTTTGTCGTACTGGCACTCGTTCCTCTGTTGTATGGGTGTTGCTGAAAAATGCGGCGGGAGAGGATTATTCTTCTTTGTGTGCAAGTGTGCAGGCCAAAGGGTTTGACTTGTCTCGCTGCGAGGCGGCTATGTCCCCTCTGGCGAAGTAATAAAGCAGTATTTAATTGATAAAACGCACGCGTATTGTTATTTAAAACGGTGTGAAAGGAATAGGTGAAGTATGGTAAGTCGACCGTCATTAGAAACGGCAACAGCGTCTGATCCTGACCGTTTTGTTGAGCCCTTAGAGTTAGGTAAACGGGTTAAAGAAATTCGCTTAGCGAAGGGTTGGACACTGGAAGAAGTCAGTAAGCGTACCAGTATTGCGCGTTCAACCTTATCTAAAATTGAAAACGACCAAGTGTCTCCTAGTTTCGCCATAGTGCAAAAGCTGATTAAAGGCTTGGGGATGGATTTGCCACAGCTGTTTGTGGAGTCTAGTGAATTTTCCATAGCTGGGCGCAGAGACATTACTCGCAAAGGGAAAGGAGAGCCTCATCCAACGGCCACCTATGAGCACGAGTTACTTAATTTCTCAATCAGTAAGAAAAAAATGGTGCCTTTTAAAACAACCGTAAGGGCTAAGTCTTTTGATGAGTTTAAAGAATGGGTGCGCCATGATGGCGAAGAGTTTTTATTGGTGTTAGAGGGTAAAATTAATTTTTTCTCTGAGCTCTATGAACCAATTGAATTAAAAGAAGGCGACAGTGTGTATTATGATGCCACCATGGGTCACGCAGTGGTGTCTTTATCTACGAAAGATGCACAAATTTTATGGGTTGTCGCTCGCTAGGGTGCAACAGATAGTTACAAAAATAATAGGTAGTGAATGATTATGGAAACATGGGGTTTAACAAGTTGGAGAAATAAAACGGCGTTACAGCAGCCGCTTTATCCTAGTGCAGAGCAGTTAGCGGCAGTAGAAGCTAAATTGCAAAAAATGCCACCACTTGTTTTTGCTGGGGAAGCGCGTCAATTAAAAAGTGCTTTAGCGCAGGTGTCGCAAGGGCAAGCATTCTTGCTACAGGGTGGCGATTGTGCGGAAAGTTTTGCAGAGTTTCATGCCAATAATATTCGTGACACTTTTAAGGTTATGCTGCAAATGGCGGTTGTATTGACTTATGCTGGTAAATGTCCTGTTGTAAAAGTAGGACGTATGGCCGGTCAATTTGCTAAGCCAAGGTCTGCAGATACCGAAATCGTTAATGGTATTGAATTGCCAAGTTATCGTGGTGATATTATTAATGGTATTGAATTTACCGAGCAGGCTCGTGTGCCAGACCCTGAGCGTCTTGTGCAGGTGTACAATCAAAGTTCTGCCACTATGAACTTGCTGCGTGCTTTTGCGCAAGGTGGCTTTGCTGACTTACATCAGGTTCATCGCTGGAACCTAGACTTTTTGAATAACAGTCCTGCGGGTAGTCGTTTTCAAGGTGTGGCAGGGAAAATTGACGATGCACTTCAGTTTATGGAAGCTTGTGGTTTGGGGGCTGGGATTAGCCAATTCAAAGAGACGGAATTCTACACGTCTCACGAAGCTTTATTGCTACCTTATGAAGAAGCCTTGACTCGTCAGGACAGCTTAACGGGTGATTGGTACGACTGTTCTGCACATATGTTGTGGATTGGTGATCGTACTCGTCAGCTAGACGGCGCTCATGTGGAATTCTTGCGTGGAGTTAAAAACCCAATTGGTGTGAAAGCTGGGCCTTCTATGGACCCTGAAGACCTAGTGCGTTTGTGTGACATCCTTAACCCGGAGAATGAACCTGGTCGTTTGAATATTATTGTTCGCATGGGGGCTGACAAAGTTGCTGATGGTATGCCGAAATTGGTGCAGGCTATTCAGCGCGAAGGTAAGCAGGTAGTGTGGAGCTGTGATCCTATGCACGGTAATACAATTAAGGCTTCAACGGGGTACAAAACTCGCCGTGTTGACGATGTATTAAAAGAGGTGCAGCAGTTCTTCCAGGTTCATAACGCAGAAGGCAGCTACCCAGGTGGCGTGCATTTCGAAATGACGGGGCAGAATGTGACCGAATGTGTCGGTGGGGCGTTTGAGGTAACAGAGGCCGATCTTGCTGACCGTTACCATACTCATTGTGATCCTCGCCTGAATGCAGATCAATCTCTTGAGTTGGCGTTTATGATCTCTGAAACGTTAAAAAAAGCACGAGCTTAGCCAAAATCTAATTAAGTGCTGAAAAATATAAAACCCCGCAAGGCTTTCACCTTGCGGGGTTTTATATTGTGTTTGCAGTAAGCTAGCCTTTACGGCGTCGAAAAGCGGATGAGGCGGCTTTTGAGGTTACATCAATTTTTGCCATGATCATGGCCATTTCTTCCGCTTCTGCTTGTTGCTGAGCTTTTAGTTTTTCTTCACGCTCTTTTTTGGCTGTGCGTTCTGCTTCGTTTAGCATTTTTTGTATGCTGGCTTTACTGCGCGTGCGCGTAGGTGTCTTTTTTGCCTTAGGTGCTGGCTCAGCAGGAGCATCTAAGCGTTCTTCGCTGATTAATTCACCAAAGAAAGATTTTGTTGTCGGTTTGGTCTCTGTCAGGCTTTTGCTAGGCAGTTCGACGCTTTTAGTTGCGCTCGTTGCGGTTTTTTTGCGGGTTTTCTTCGGTGCTTCTGTTGTTGATACGCCGTTTGAGTCAAACATCGCTTTTTTGCCAAAGCTTAAAGGTGCGTTTTTCTCAGCTGATTGGGCTATCTTGTAGCCGCGCAAACTAATACCGTTGTAGATAGAAATGTAGTCTTTTTCTAGCTCGTAAAGCTCTTCTTTGTCTTGAGTTTCAAATAACTCTTCAACAGTAAATGCCTGAGCGCTGTGCTCACGAATGTCATCATACAAAGGGAATTCAAGGCCCTCGTTGGTTGCTTCAACGTATTGCTCAAAGCGTTGGAATCCACTATTGAATGATGTGCCAATATAGTGTTTGCCAGTAATGTTATTTGTGATTTTAAAAACGACCAAAATCGCTGCCTCTTCCTTACTATCTGTAAATAGCACGACGAACCCGCTCACAAAACTGTGAGTAGGTTGGTCGGCAATGAATTAAAAAATTAATGTTTAACGACTAGATTTAGACCGTCGCGTACGTTCAGGTGAACATTTTCAACGCGGTTGTCTTGCGCAATTAAGCGGTTGACTTGATTAACAGCAATATCACTGTCTTCTTTTGGGTCAAGGACGCGTCCTTGCCAAAGAGAGTTGTCGATAATGATAAGCCCGCCAGATGTTACAAGCGGCACGACCGCCTCGTAATAATTCAGGTAGTTGCGCTTATCAGCATCGATGAATACCAAGTCAAAGCCAGGCTCCAGATCTTTGATAGTGTCTAAAGCTGGGCCGAAAATAGGGGTGATTTTGTGGCCATGTGGGCTGCGATCAAAAAACGATTGTGCAAACTCAATGGCTCTTGGGTTGGTTTCACAGCAGATTAATGTGCCGTCTGCAGACATGCCTTCAGCAATAGAAAGGGCAGAATAGCCTGTAAACATACCGATTTCCAAAGCGCGCTTAGGTTGCTTGAGACGAGACAACAGCTTCAAAGTACGGCCAATGGTTTTTCCAGACAGCTTGTTTGGGTAGCCCATATCAGAATACGTTTTTTCGACCAATTCTAATAATAAGTCAGGTTCTGCTTGAGTAGTATCAATGCAGTAATCGTCTAGAAGTTGAGAGTCCATAGAGCCTTTTGAGTGTTGAAGCAAGTTGTTGTGAAACGGAGCGCAATTTTACCTTGCACAGCAGGAATGTCTATGGCTTGTGGTGAATAAATTGCAATAAATTCGTACTTGAGTCTGAAACCTCATATTGGCTCAAATTGTGGTCGCATGGTAAAGCAATAAATGTTAGTTTAGGCGCTTGAAATTTACATGTGCTCTTTGGTATGGAGCACCACTGACTCCAAAAAAGGGGAATCAAAAAAATGCCTGTAATTACTTTACCGGACGGCAGTCAACGCTCATTCGAAAATCCAGTTAGTATCATGGATGTTGCTTTAGATATTGGTCCTGGTCTTGCGAAAGCGACCATCGCAGGGCGCATTAACGGCGAATTGGCCGATGCCTGTGAAATGATCAACGAAGACGCAACCTTGAGCATAGTGACAGGGAAGGACGCGGAAGGAGTGGAGATTATTCGTCACTCATTTGCTCACCTTGTTGGGCATGCTGTTAAGCAATTGTTTCCAGAAGCGAAAATGGCCATTGGTCCTGTGATCGACGAAGGTTTCTATTACGACATCGCTTATGAGCGCCCATTCACACCAGAAGACATGGCCGCAATTGAAAAGCGTATAGCAGAATTGGTGAAAACCGATTACGACGTAGTGAAAAAAATGACTCCGATCGACCAAGCTCGCCAACAGTTTGTTGAACGCGGTGAAGATTACAAAGTCGCTTTGATCGACGATATGGACGACTCTGTGACTCAGGTTGGTTTATACCACCATGAAGAATATATGGATATGTGTCGTGGCCCTCACGTGCCCAACACGCGCGTATTGCGTCATTTTAAATTGATGAAGTTAGCGGGTGCTTATTGGCGCGGTGACTCAAATAACGAGCAGTTGCAGCGTATTTATGGCACAGCTTGGAATGACAAAAAAGAGCTAAAAGCCTACTTGACTCGCATTGAAGAAGCGGAAAAGCGCGATCACCGTAAGTTGGGCAAAAAACTAGATTTATTCCATGTTCAAGAAGAAGCGCCAGGTATGGTGTTTTGGCACCCTAAAGGGTGGAGTCTTTACCAAACTGTTGAGCAATACATGCGTAAGAAACAGTTAGATAATGGCTACAACGAAGTAAAAACACCGCAGGTTGTTGATCGTGTGCTTTGGGAAAAGTCAGGGCATTGGGGTAAGTATCATGAAAACATGTTTACCACGCACTCGGAAAACCGAGACTATGCCATTAAACCAATGAACTGCCCTTGCCATGTTCAGGTTTATAACCAGGGCCTTAAGAGTTACCGTGACCTGCCATACCGTATGGCTGAGTTTGGCTCTTGTCACCGTAATGAGCCTTCTGGAGCATTGCATGGCATTATGCGTGTACGTAACTTTGTACAAGACGACGGACATATCTTTGCAACAGAAGACCAAATACAATCAGAAGTATCGGCATTTATTGATTTATTGCATGATGTATACAGTGACTTTGGTTTCACCGATATCATTTATCGCTTGTCGACTCGTCCTGAGCAGCGCGTGGGTTCAGATGAAGTGTGGGATAAATCTGAAAAAGCCTTGGCTGATGCGTTGGATGCAGCCAATCTAGATTGGGAAGAGTTACCAGGCGAGGGCGCTTTCTATGGTCCTAAGATTGAATTTTCCCTAAAAGATGCCATTGGTCGTGTTTGGCAGTGTGGTACAATGCAAGTCGACTTTTCTATGCCGACTCGTCTAGATGCTAAGTTTGTTGCGGAAGACGGTTCGCGCCAAGCACCGGTGATGTTGCACCGTGCGATTGTTGGGTCACTAGAAAGATTTATTGGTATTTTGATCGAAGAGACAGAAGGTTCTTTCCCTGTCTGGCTAGCGCCCGAACAAGTTGTTATCATGAATATCACAGATCGTCAGGCCGAATACTGTGCTGATTTAGAAAAAAGATTAAATTCAAACGGCTTTAGAGCGAAACTAGACTTGAGAAATGAGAAGATCGGGTTTAAAATTCGCGAGCATACAATTCAGCGCATCCCTTACATGATTGTCGTTGGTGATAAAGAGGTCGAACAACAACAAGTTGCTGTTCGTACTCGCACCGGTGAAGATCTAGGGGTGATGAGTGTTTCCGAATTTGAAGAACTGCTTCAAACAGAAGTCGCTCGCCGTAGCCGTAAACAATAAATGGAGATATCGTTATAAAAGGTAATATGAATCGTGGGCGTAGTGCTAGCAAGCAGCGCCCTCTAATCAATGAGAACATTCGAGCAACTGAAGTACGTTTAATCGCTGCTGATGGTGAGCAAATTGGTGTTGTATCGATAGAGGAAGCGCTTAAAGCCTCTCAAGAGGCGAGTCTTGACCTAGTGCAAATTGCTGATTCAGATCCAATTGTTTGCAAAATTATGGACTACGGCAAGCATGTTTTTGAGCAAAAGAAAGCAAAAGCTGCTCAAAAGAAAAATGCGAAGCAAATCCAGGTAAAAGAAATGAAATTCCGTCCAGGGACGGAGGAAGGGGATTATCAGGTAAAACTCCGCAACCTGATACGTTTCCTTGAAGGCGGGGATAAGGCCAAAGTATCGCTTAGATACCGCGGTCGTGAAATGGCCCATCAGGAGCTTGGAATGCAACTTATGCATCGTGTCGCTGCAGACCTCGATGAATACGGTACTGTTGAACAAGCTGCGAAAATGGAAGGTCGCCAATTAACTATGGTGCTAGGCCCCAAAAAGAAGAAGTGATGCATAAATAACCCAGTTATTAAGCACACATTAACATTAACGAATGCGAGAGTGGTTTTATCATGTCCAAAATTAAGTCACACAGCGGCGCTGCTAAGCGCTTTAAACGTACCGCGAATGGTTTTAAACATAAGCAGTCTCATACTAGTCACATCTTGACTAAAAAATCGACTAAGCGTAAGCGTCATCTTCGTTCTTTGAACCAAGTAGCGCAAAGCGACAAAGCGTTAATCACACGCATGTTGCCATACATCTAAGTATCATTTTTTAGTTCATTAATTTATTAGTATAGGGTTTATATTATGCCTCGCGTAAAACGTGGTGTTCAGGCTCGTCGCCGTCACAAGAAGATTTTAAAACAAGCTAAAGGTTACTACGGTGCACGTAGCCGTGTATTCCGTGTAGCTAAACAAGCTGTTATCAAAGCTGGTCAGTACCAATACCGTGACCGTCGTCAGCGTAAGCGTCAATTCCGCGCATTGTGGATTGCTCGTATCAACGCGGCTGCACGTATCAATGGTATGTCTTACAGCCGTTTCATTGCTGGCTTGAAAAAAGCAGCAATCGAGATCGACCGTAAAGTACTTGCTGACCTAGCTGTGTATGAGAAAGAAGTTTTTGCTGCAATCGTTGAAAAAGCGAAAGCAAGCTTGGCTTAATTTCTGACGTAGCCTTAGGGTGATAACGTTGTGCAAGAGAATATCTTGAAACGCATCATTCAAAGCAGTCTTTAATAGGGGAAGAGCCAACGCTCTTCCCCTATTTTATTTTTTGGAGTATGAAAATGGAGAACCTACAGCAGATTCTCGCTGATGCGCTAAGCGCAGTAGCCGCGTCTGAAAGTGAGTCCGCCCTGGATGATGTGCGAGTGCATTACTTAGGGAAAAAGGGGGCTCTCACAGCATTGTTGAAACAGCTTGGTAACGTTTCAGCAGAAGATCGACCAAAGTTTGGTCAAATGGTAAATGAAGCAAAAGCTCAAGTTCAGGAAAAAATTACTGAGCGTAAGCAGGCTTTGGTAAAAGCGGCATTGGATGCCAAGCTAGCAACCGAAACCATAGACATTACCCTGTCTGGTAAAGGGCAAGAAGTGGGTGGATTACACCCTGTTACCCGTACTATGGATCGTATTGAAAACTTTTTCCGTGGAATTGGCTTTGATGTGGCGGCAGGCCCAGAAATTGAAGACGATTACCATAACTTTGAAGCCCTTAATATCCCGGCTCATCACCCAGCCCGTGCGATGCAGGATACCTTCTATTTTAATCCTAATACGGTACTAAGAACCCATACTTCACCGGTTCAAGTGCGTACTATGGAGCAAACTCAGCCACCGATTCGTATTATCTGTCCTGGCCGTGTGTATCGTTGTGACTCAGATCAGACGCATACACCTATGTTCCATCAGGTAGAGGGGTTGTTGATCGATGAAAATATTTCTTTCGCAGATCTAAAAGGCACCTTACAACAGTTTCTAAATGTGTTCTTTGAAGACGATGTAAAAGTACGTTTTCGCCCAAGTTACTTCCCGTTTACAGAGCCTTCTATTGAAGTGGATATCATGCGTACGAACAGCAAGGGTGAAGAGTCTTGGCTAGAAGTACTGGGTTGCGGCATGGTACACCCTAAAGTGTTGGAAATGTCAGGTATTGACTCTGAAAAATACACTGGCTTTGCCTTTGGTATGGGAGTAGAGCGTTTTGCTATGTTGCGCTACAAGGTAGACGATCTGCGTATGTTCTTTGAAAACGATTTGCGTTTCCTTAAGCAGTTCAACTAAACCGTCAACCTAGGATATTGTTATGAAAATTAGTGAGAATTGGCTAAGAGAGTGGGTCAATCCAAATATCAGTAGTGATGATTTGGTAGCACAAATTACTCTGGCGGGTTTAGAAGTAGATGAAGTGTTGCCCGTTGCTTCGCAATTTACTGGCGTGGTCGTGGGTGAAATTATCAGTGCCGAACAACACCCGAATGCAGATAAACTGCAAGTGTGTAAGGTCTCTGATGGTGCTGAAGAATTTCAGGTTGTTTGTGGTGCTCCCAATGCACGTGCCGGCATTAAGATTCCTTTTGCAAAAATTGGCGCGGTATTAGACGGCGATTTTAAAATCAAAAAAGCTAAGCTACGTCAGGTTGAGTCCTTTGGTATGCTGTGTTCTGCGTCTGAGCTGGGTATTAGTGAAGACAATGACGGTATCATGGAATTACCAAGTGTTGCGCCAACAGGTCAAGATTTGCGTGACTACCTAACGTTAGACGACATTATTATTGATGTTGATTTAACACCGAACCGCAGCGATTGCCTGAGCTTAGCGGGTCTTGCTCGTGAAGTGGGTGTATTAAACAAAACAGATTTAACGCCTGTTGAGGTTAGCCCAGTAGCGGCCAGTATTACAGACACATTTGATGTAAAAGTTGAAGCTACTCAAGGTTGCCCTCGTTACCTTGGTCGTGTTGTTCGTGGTGTAAACGTGGCGGCAACGACGCCATTGTGGATGGTTGAGAAGCTTCGTCGCAGTGGCATTCGCTCGATTGACCCCATAGTTGATATCACCAACTATGTGATGATCGAACTTGGCCAGCCTATGCATGCGTTTGATCTTGCTAATCTAAATGGTTCTGTCGTTGTTCGAAATGCCAAAGCCGAAGAGAAAATTGTTCTACTCGATGGCCAAGAGGTAGCGCTAAGAGAAGACACGTTACTGATCGCAGACGAGCAGGGCCCATTAGCGATTGCTGGTGTTATGGGGGGCGAAGGCTCTGGTGTAAACCAAGAGACGCAAGATATCTTTTTAGAGAGTGCGTTCTTTGCGCCGCTTACTCTTGCGGGTAAAGCTCGTTCTTATGGCCTGCATACGGATGCGTCTCATCGGTATGAGCGTGGTGTCGATGCTAGCCTACAAGAAAAAGCCATGGAGCGTGCAACTCAATTGGTATTAGAGATTGCTGGCGGCAGTGCTGGCCCTATTACTCATACTGTTAGCGAAGGTGATTTGCCAAGTGCGGTACAAGTGACTTTACGCCGCCAAAAGCTAGACCAGTACCTTGCTGTATCGATCGATAAAGACCTAGTAACCGACATTCTAACTCGACTAGGGCTAGACATGTTGGAAGTAACAGATGAGTCTTGGACAATTAAAGCGCCATCACACCGCTTTGATATCACCATCGAGGCGGATCTGATTGAAGAAGTGGCTCGTATCTATGGTTACGATAACTTGCCATCAGCAATGCCAAAAGCCGCTGTTAACTTCACGCCGCAGTCTGAAAGTAAAACGGCTATTCAGAACTTGCGTTCTATTTTGGTTTCTCAAGGTTACCAAGAAGCAGTGACTTATAGTTTCATTGACCCTAATTTAAGCAAGCAGTTCTTGCCTGAAATTGAACCTGTACCACTGGCTAACCCAATTTCAGCGGATATGGGTGTAATGCGCCCAAGCCTGGTGCCTGGTTTGGTGAAAGCTTACTTGCATAACCAAAATCGCCAGCAAAGCCGTGTTCGTATTTTCGAAACTGGCCGTCGCTTTATTGGTTCTGTAGACGCGTTAGATGAGTTGGATCAGCAACTGCAAATTTCGGGTCTGATTGCGGGCAGCCGCCACCCTGAAGCTTGGTATCATAAGAGTGAAAAAGTGGACTTTTATGACCTGAAAGCCCATGTGGAAGCATTATTTGACTTGAACAATGGTGGCAAGCCTAGCTACCAGCGTTCTGATTGTGTTTTCCTTCACCCAGGTCGCTCTGCCGATATTATGGTAAATGGCGAATTTGTTGGTGTAATGGGTGAACTGCATCCGCAACTTGCTAAAGAGTTAGGGGCTAACCAGCCGCTTTACCTATTTGATATTGCACTTGATGCGGTACTCAATGCTCAGTTGCCTCAATATAAAGCAGTTTCTAAATTCCCAGAAGTGCGTCGTGACCTAGCCTTATTGGTTGATCGTACTGTGCCTGTTGGAGAGTTGAAAGCAGTGATTGAGTCGGCAGCGGGCGATGCTCTGAAAAATGTACTTGTTTTCGATGTTTATCAAGGCCAAGGTATTGATGAAACGAAAAAAAGTGTTGCTTTGGGCTTGACGTGGCAGCATCCTTCACACACTCTTAGTGATGAAGAAGTAAACAACTCTGTCGAGTTAACAGTGCAGGCCTTATCTGAACAGTTAGGCGCAGTAGTAAGGGGATAAACCTATGGGATCGTTGACGAAAGCTGATTTAGCCGAAAACTTAGTCGACTCAGTCGAGTTAAGTAAAAAAGACGCGAAAGACCTAGTAGAAGGTTTCTTTGAAGCCATCCGCCAATCTCTCGTTGAACGTGAGCAAGTCAAACTGTCTGGCTTTGGTAACTTTGAAGTCAGAGAAAAAAGTCAACGCCCTGGGCGAAACCCGAAAACAGGGGAAGAAATTCCTATTACTGCGCGTACCGTTGTAACTTTTCGACCAGGGCAAAAACTCAAGTCGAAAGTTGAAGGCTACATGCAGGACTAACTTGTTAGATCTTAAAAAAAACCACCTACGGGTGGTTTTTTTGTGTCTAAGCTCACCACACGGCCTTTAAGGCATTGGAAACTGAAGAGGGCGCCTGAGTATTAAATGAGCAAAAAAAGCCCTTATTAAGCATTAAAAGAGCGAAAATGCTGGTTAATTTGTTTAAGCCTTAAACAATTGATCTGATATCGAAAAATGCCTTCATAAAATTGAAAAAAAATGAATAAAAGTCTTCCCTTTTCAATTCGTTATAGTAATATACGCACCCGCTGACAACGACACAGTCTTTGTTTGCATCGGGGCGTAGCGCAGCCTGGTAGCGCACTAGCATGGGGTGCTAGTGGTCGCAGGTTCAAATCCTGCCGTCCCGACCAAAATTTGAGTAATGCCGCTATAGCTCAGTTGGTAGAGCATCTGACTTGTAATCAGAGGGTCCCGAGTTCGACTCTTGGTGGCGGCACCAAAATTTGGTTGAAGTCCGAAAGGATGAAAAAAGAAAGATATTTTAGCCGCTATAGCTCAGTTGGTAGAGCATCTGACTTGTAATCAGAGGGTCCCGAGTTCGACTCTTGGTGGCGGCACCATCTTAACAGATGCTTAAAATATCCTGCGTATACAATTTGCCGCTATAGCTCAGTTGGTAGAGCATCTGACTTGTAATCAGAGGGTCCCGAGTTCGACTCTTGGTGGCGGCACCATCACTTAATAACCTTGGTTAGTAAGTGAGACAACTTAAAATTAGCGTTTAGCCGCTATAGCTCAGTTGGTAGAGCATCTGACTTGTAATCAGAGGGTCCCGAGTTCGACTCTTGGTGGCGGCACCATTAAAGGCTAAATCAGATTGGGTGTGTAGCTCAGTTGGGAGAGCGTCGCCCTTACAAGGCGAATGTCGGGAGTTCGAACCTCTCCACACCCACCACTTATAGGAAAGTGGCTAAACAACCTATGAAAATGGAGCGGTAGTTCAGTTGGTTAGAATACCTGCCTGTCACGCAGGGGGTCGCGGGTTCGAGTCCCGTCCGTTCCGCCACTTACTTTTGATAGAGTAGGTAAGTAATACCATCATCAAGATGGGTGTGCAGCTCAGTTAGGATTCGTTCCTACAAGGCGCATAGATACCGGGAGTTAAGAACTCCGATCGAAAGATCTAAAATTGCAACGGGTGTGTAGCTCAGTTGGGAGAGCGTCGCCCTTACAAGGCGAATGTCGGGAGTTCGAACCTCTCCACACCCACCACTTATAGGAAAGTGGCTAAACAACCTATGACAATGGAGCGGTAGTTCAGTTGGTTAGAATACCTGCCTGTCACGCAGGGGGTCGCGGGTTCGAGTCCCGTCCGTTCCGCCACTTACTTTCTAAGTAAGCATCTACCTAAAGATGTAAAACTATATGGGTGTAGCTTAGTTTGGATTCGTTCCTGCAAGGCGCATTGATACCGGGAGTTAAGAACTCCGATCGAAAGATCTAAAATTGCAACGGGGGTGTAGCTCAGTTGGAATTCGTTCCTGCAAGGCGCATTCATACCGGGAGTTAAGAACTCCGATCGAC